>JAYSWW010000413.1:0-7602 GCA_043717805.1 Ferruginibacter sp. | reverse complement strand
GGCCCCAGGAAAATAAAAGTACCAATTGGTTTTTTCGGATCCTTCAAACCTACACGGTTGCGTTGTATTGCTTTTACTACTTTAGAAATAGCATCCTGCTGTCCTACAACCGCCCCTTTAAGGTCATCTGCCATACGGCGGAGTTTATCTGTTTCGGCCTGAACCATTCTTTTCACCGGTATGCCAGTCATCATGCAAACCACTTCAGCTATGTCTTCTTCTTCAATCGGGAAACGCTTGTTTTTACTTTCCTCTTCCCAGTCATTCTTGGCTTTTTCCAGGTCCTCCTGCAATCGTTTTTCTGTATCTCTCAAAGATGCAGCTTCTTCAAACTTCTGACTTTTGACAACTTTATTTTTTTCAAGCTTGATGTCTTCAATCTTTTTCTCCAATTCAATGATCGTTTCAGGTACATTGATGTTTTTGATGTGCTTTCTTGCTCCAACTTCATCCAGTACATCAATGGCCTTATCCGGCAATAACCTGTCGGTCATATACCTGTCACTCAATTTCACACAAGCCTCAATAGCTTCTTTGCTGTAGCTGACATTGTGATAATCCTCGTACTTGCTTTTAATATTTGTCAATATTTCAATGGCTTCTTCAACAGAAGGTTGTTCTATGATTATTTTCTGAAAACGCCTGTCCAAAGCACCATCTTTTTCAATGTGCATACGGTATTCATCCAGGGTTGATGCACCGATACATTGTAATTCACCACGTGCCAGAGCCGGTTTAAAAATATTGGATGCATCCAATGAACCGCTTGCCCCGCCGGCACCAACGATGGTATGAATTTCATCAATGAAAAGGATCACATCCCTGTTCTTTTCCAGTTCATTCATGATCGCTTTCATTCTTTCTTCAAACTGTCCACGGTACTTTGTACCTGCCACCAAAGCTGCGAGGTCGAGGCTTACCACTCTTTTATCAAACAATACCCTGGAAACTTTTCTTTGAACGATGCGTAAAGCGAGCCCTTCAACGATGGCGGTTTTACCAACGCCCGGTTCACCGATCAGGATCGGGTTATTCTTCTTTCGCCTTGATAATATCTGGGATACCCTTTCGATTTCGGTTTCCCGGCCAACGATGGGGTCAAGGGAACCATTTTCAGCCAGCCGGGTAATATCCCTGCCAAAATTATCCAATACCGGGGTTTTGGTTTTTGCCGCTCCGGCAGCCCCTGGTTTTTGTGAGCGTTGCTGGCCTCCGTATTGTTTTCTTTCATCATCAAAATCATCGTCTTCATTAAACTCGGCCTGCGGGGGATTGCTTGTAACGAATCCAAGTTCGTTTTTAAATACATCGTAGTCCACGTCAAATTGATTTAAGATTTGTGTTGCAATATTTTCTTTGTTCTTGAGGATGGAAAGCATCAGGTGTTCACTTTCCACCATGGCACTTTTAAGGGCCTTGGCTTCCAGGACTGTAATTCGTATTACTTTTTCAGCCTGCTTGGTAAGCGGAAGGGAATTGATGTTGGCGATGTTTTTACCGGTCTTATCTTTTACAGCGATTTCGATTTCTTTACGAAGTTCATAAAGATCTACGTTGAGTGACTTCAATATTTTCACGGCTGTATTTTCTCCGTCTCTTATCAATCCCAAAACCAAATGCTCCGTACCAATAAAATCATTTCCCAGTCGCAAAGCTTCTTCGCGGCTGTAAGAAATGATCTCTTTTACTTGTGTGGAGAAGTTATTGTCCATTCTATCAGATTTAATTGTTACAATAATAACGAATAATTGTATCGTTTAGTTCGCCCGAATTCCCAAATGTTGATATGTTGAAAAGTTAAAGCCTTTGACCCGGTATTTAATTAAAACCGTAAATAATTAAGTGAATCATTCGTTAAAGTAACCACCCGGAATAAACACATTTATTAAAGCACCGGATAAAAAAAACTGTATTGATTCAAAAAATAATTTATTTTACAGGATTGCTCAAATTTTCCATTAAATGAATGTCAAAATAGATACCAAAGAAAAATTCACTGTTATAACACCAAAAGAGTCTGATATATCTGCTAATATGACAGACCAACTGGTTGAAAAGTTGCTTCCTTATCTGGATAAAGAAATACCTCATATTATTTTAAACATGAAGGATGTAAACAGCATAACTGAAGAAGCTGCAGAAAAAATTGCCGGTTTACAACAAAGATTTTACGAAAAGAACTGCTCTTTTATTGTGTGTGAACTACAAAATAATGCTGAAAGTTCTTTTAAAAGCAAAGAAATACTGGAAAATATGAACATTACGCCAACAGAAAGTGAAGCATGGGACATTCTTCAAATGGAAGAAATAGAAAGAGAGATAATGGGTGATTTTGATAACAGCATTGATGGCTAAGCAGCTATTCATTAACAATAATCGTCATAGCAGAGAATAATAACCATAAAAAGAATCCGTTGCTTGCACTAACTATTTTAGGTAATAATTCTGCAATTCCCGCTTTTGGCAGAAACCCAACTTCACAGGTATTACAAACCCAGGAAGACATATTTCTGATCGACTGTGGGGAAGGCACACAATTACAAATGTCGAAATACAAAATACGCAGAAGCAAGATCAGCCACGTTTTTATTTCACATATGCATGGTGACCATTATTTTGGGCTGATAGGATTGCTTACCAGTATGAGCCTGCTGAGCAGAATCCAGGATCTCCATTTGCATGCTCCGCCTATACTGGAAGATATTATCAATTTGCAATTGAGGGCCGCCAATACAACATTAAGTTATAAAGTACATTTTCATCCACTCCATGAAGAGGGTGTTATAGCAAATACGAATAAGATAATTGTTGAATGTTTTAAAGTAAAACACCGGATCGAATGCTGGGGCTTTTTATTCCGTGAAAATAAAAAGCAAAGAAAGATTGATTCAGACCGGGCAAAGTCCTATGAGATCCCTGCTTCTTTTTATGATAAACTTCAAATGGGTGAAGATTATAAAACAAAGAAAGGTACCATAATACCAAATGAAGAACTAACCATAGCAGCGGCTACACCGAAGATATATGCATATTGTGCAGATACAATTTATGATGAATCGCTTGCAGAAAAAATAAAAAGTGCAGACCTGATGTATCATGAAGCTACATATCTTAAGGATCAGCATTTAAGGGCGGCAGAACGTTTTCACAGTACCACGGTACAGGCAGCAGCTATTGCCAAAAAAGCAGGTGTAAAAAAATTACTCATTGGTCATTTCTCATCCAAATACGAATTGCTGGATGCATTTCTTACTGAAGCAAAAGAAGTATTTGAAAATACTGAACTGGCACTGGAAGGATTGTGTTTTAAGATTTAATTTGCTGTTTTGATCTGGTAACTAAGGCCGTTTCCCATTACCCATAAATAAAATTCTTCAAACCATTTGCGCCAGGACGATTCATTGTGCCTGCCCTTGGGATCGGTAACGAAATAAATAATTGCACTCGAATTTTCACCCAGTTTATCTGCAACTACTTTCATATTGGAAATTGTTGATACGCTTTCCTGTTCACCAGCATAAAAAAACAACTGACCGTTTAATTTATAACCAACAGAATCTGTAAAGTCATTGATCTTTGGTGCAATCCAGAATGCCGGTGAAAAGATGCCTGCTTTTCCAAATATTTTTGGATAACGCAACACAGCATAATAAGATATAAGTGCGCCTAAAGAACTTCCCGCGATGAAGGTATTTTCTTTCGAAGAAAGTGTTCTGTAATGCTTATCTATAAATGGTTTTAAGGTTTCAGTTAAAAACTGAACATACTCTTCTCCCTCCCCTTTTCCGAATTCCTCTGTATCAAATGGATTGTATTCTGTTGCACGCCTTGAACCGTTTTCGATACCGATTACGATGCAGCCGGGTTTTCCTTTTTTTATAAGTGAATCAAGGCATTCATCTACTCCCCATTCACCATGTGCTGCATTAAAATTATCAAAAAGATTTTGTCCGTCCTGCATATACAATACAGGATATCTTTTTTTCCCATCAGCATATTCCAAAGGCAAATAGATCCATATTTTTCCTGAACGGTTTAATTGTGGCATGAAAAAAGCTGTATCCAGTATACTTACATTTGAAGACAATGAATGTTTTTTTGGAATATCAGCAAAATCATCTTTCCATCCTGCAATTGAAAGTGTTATGGTTGTATCAGATATCAATTGAATGATCCTGTTCTCAATATCAATTCCATTGGCATTTGTTTCTGTTTTACTCCAGTGGCCTCTTGTAAATTTAAAAGGATAAGTACCGGCGTTCAATCCTTTTTTATCAATGTAACTAATGCCGTTTGTTTTTATGAATTTATATTTTTCATCCCCCGGGTTCCAGTTGTTAAAACTTCCTGCAATAAAAATCGCATCCTCATCATGTGTTGAAGGGATTGATGTGATCCTAACATGAAGATCAAATTGGGCAAAAGCTGATAACTCATTTGAAAACAGCATCAAAAATAAAAAAGATGTTTTGATTAAAAACATCTTCATTCTGTAATATGGAGTTGAAGCAGGGCTCATTTACCAATATATTTTGTAACATCAATGTGAAGTGAATCGCTTAATGGAACAACAGGTAAACGTACCATATTTTCCATCATTTTCATTTCATATAAGAAAGCTTTTACACCTGCAGGGTTATTTTCTTTGAACATGATCTCATAGGCATCGATGAGGCTGTCATTTATTGTTTTTGCTGCTATAAAATCCTGGTGCAGGCAATGCTTTACCATGTCTGAAAATTTCTTTGGGAAGCAATTTGCAGCAACGCTGATCACCCCATCCATACCACATGCCAATTGTGGCAGTGCCAATGCATCGTCGCCGCTAACAACCAAAAAATCCTCCGGCCTTTTGTGCAGTATTTTCATACATTGTTGCATGTCTCCGCTGGCTTCCTTGATACCTGCAATATTACTGACTTCATAAGCAAGCCTGAGCGTTGTTTCAGCAGTCATGTTCCTGCCTGTCCGCCCGGGTACATTGTATAAAATAATCGGTTTTGGAGAAGCTGAAGCAAGCAGTTTATAATGTTGAAACAATCCTTCCTGAGATGGTTTATTATAGTAAGGGCTGGTACTTAAAACTGCAGTGGCTTTTTCAAGTGGGAAAGTATCAAGGTCTTTTACCAGGGAATGAGAATCATTTCCGCCGATACCAACTACAACGGGTACACGACCATTTACATGATCATAAGTAAATTCAATGATTTCAATTTTTTCTTCCACAGAAAGTACGGGTGCTTCTCCCGTAGTTCCCAATGTAACAATATATTCAACACCGCCACCGATGATAAAATCTATGAGTTTACCCAATGCAATAAAATCTGTTTTAAGATCTTTTCTGAAAGGAGTCACAATCGCAACACCTGTCCCTTTTAGTGTTTGCCTTAAATCCATACTGTATATTTTTGTAAAGTTAACTGATAACCACAATGCAACAAAGCGGCAAATAATATCACCCTGTTTCTTACTATTTATTTGTGTCCTTACCCGAGAGATAAAAAGAATGTCCCCTCCGGATTGCTCGGGAGAGGACGAGGTTTTTAAATAAATACCAGATATCAGCTATTTAATATTTTTGAATGACTTAAATAATTTTTGTTGTTACTATATATAAATAAGCAAGATCCGTTTTTTATTTTATCAATGATCGGTTTGTTCAGTTTTTCCGGAACAGCCGGGCATCCCCAACTTCTGCCAATATAACCTTGCGCACTGATATAAGAAATGTTCACATAAGGAGCACCATGCATTACAATTGCCCTTTCATCAGCCTTGTCATTGATCCCGTTTTCCAACCCATTCAGGTGCAAAGAATAACCGTTCTTTCCGATATAAGTGCCCGAAGTAACATAAAACCCCAGGCTGCTCTGGTAGCTTTCAGGAATATTGGAAAAACGGTTGGCGAATTCTTTGCCGGACCCCTGGCCATGGGCTACATAGGTATTAAATAATATTTTGCATTGTTGAAGGTCAATTACAAACAATCTTTTTTCACCGGATGGTTTTGTAAAATCTGCAATCGTTATCACGTTGTCATTGATGATCTTTCCTTTGTCTACAAGATAATTGAATCCTTTCAATGCATATTGAAAGGCCTGTTCTGATAAACCAAGGTCGTTCAAATGTAACCTGTCAAAAATTGCAATATCAGCAATCAGGGCATTGGTTTTTAAATTACCGGCATTTTCAGAAGTTATCCTGATCTCAGTTGCATTTTTCAATACAGGCTTTGTATTTGCAAAAACAAATGGCAGGTGCAGAATAAAGATCAAAAAAGATGTAAAGAATGCATACACATTTTTAAAAAGGTGGTTTTTCATAATAATGCGGTTTTTCACTCAATTAAAAAAATCAATTAATGTATTGATGTTTCGATATCTGTGGATTTAGATTTACAAAAAAACCTCAATGATTGAGTATGAGCAGGGATATAAATTCTGTATTATAGTAAGGTTATTTAGAGCCAGGGTGGAAATAACACTTATATAGAATGCAAATGTAAAATATATCGCTGCAAAATTCTTATTCTGCCATTCACAATGAAGCTATTTAGAATAAGTTTAACAATTTAGCATAACGAAATAACTGAAGAATTATTTTGTATAAACTTACCTGAATGGCTGGTTTAAAACGACTTAGTCAATTACCAGTAAATTTTATAGAAAATGTACCCATTAACCAGCTTTTAATTTTTCAACCAGACTCACATATTCTTCCATAGCCTTTTCAGTAGAAGTTCCTTTTAACGATAACCAGACATCGTATTTGGCTTTATTTACAAAATCGAACATATTTGTTGGCGGCTCAGTATTCACATCTCCTTCAGTTGCCTGTTTATACAGGGAATATAATTTTAATAAAGTTTCATTATCAGGCTTTTGGGAAATGGATTTGCTATCCAACACTGCTTTTTCAAAAAGTTCTTTCGTGCTCATTTTAATATATGATTTGAATTAAAAAAAGCCTTGAAACAAGATTTCAAGGCTTTTGATGATTTTGTTTGCGGACCGGACGGGACTTAATATATTCCCTGAAATGCCCACCAGATATGAGTTCTAAAAGCCCTGCTATTTTAACTCACCTTAACACGCACTTTTAATTTAATATCAATTGTTTTACTTTATTTTAGGCAACCCTTCCAATTAAATCCGCCATTTTATTGATTTCCTTCTTCCATTCGTTGAATCTCCAAATCCTGACATTGATTGTCAAAGATTATATTACTAATACTAGGATTTGATGGTTTTTCAATAAATAAAATCCCATGGCTATTAGAAGCATATAGTATTGTTATCGAAGTACCCTGAGGCACATTATTATTTATATATTGTTTGCATATTAATTTTACATATCCATGGATCTGTATATTTAATACATCAGAATTAATTTGAAGTACATCGCAAGTAATGGTTATTGGTTTATCTATTGTACCTCCTTTCAAATTTATATTTACTCCTTGAAAAATAATCTTTGTAGCAGATTGAGATTTATCCACGGTTCCATTGATAGTTCGGTTCACTACCTGAGATTTGATTGTTGGTATAATCCCGATAACCAAGATCAGGATAGTTATTAATTTTTTCATACTCTAAGTTTTTA
>JAYSWW010000412.1:0-2978 GCA_043717805.1 Ferruginibacter sp. | reverse complement strand
GGTTGATTGGCATTGTTTAAAATAGGGTTCCTGTCAAAAGCATCACTTGAGATTTCCGCAGAAATTGAACTCACATCTTCTGCTTTTAAATAATTATAACCTGCCATCAGGTACATTCCTTTTTTAAAATTATGCTGTACCTGCAGGCTTGCATTGAACTGGTAACCTTTTTTATCATTGGTAAATACATAAGCATTGGCAGTTCCCTGGTCTGCAGCAGTATACACTTTTCGGTTATCACCGATGCCTGAATTTAGAGTTCCGGTAGGTTTTCCTAATTTATAATTACGAACGATCATCGCATTTACATCTTTTGTATAAGAAAGGTCTACTGAGAAAACTGTACCGGAAGGAATTCTGAAATCAGTTCCAAGGTTGCTTCTCCAAACCTGTGGCCATTTAAATTTGCGGTCGGTTGCATTGTAAAAGAAACTGAAAGGGTTGCCAATATGATTTCCGATCCATACAAAAGGAAAACGGCCGGTAAATAATCCTGATCCGCCCCTGATCTGAGCCGTTCTGCTAGCATTTAAATTCCAGTTAAAACCAAATCGTGGAGAAAACAATGGATTGCCGCTTGGCAATTTTGCATTGTCAAGTTGTTTGTCAGGGCCATTGGTGACAGGGTTCCCGTCAACATCAAACAAGGTAAGGTTATCGGTGTTTTGCAGGGTTGGGCTTCCTTCTGTGTAAGTTCCTGCAAATGTTCCGTCTGCTTTAAAGTCGGGGCTCCTGAAACTTGCATTGTTATACAATGGTTTATCTATACGCAATCCCAGCGTTACTTTTAATTTTTTACCAATTTGCCATTCATCCTGTAAGTAACCGGATAACTGAGCTACTGTTACATAATACCAACTCCATTTATCTGCTGCAGCCCTGTTTTTAGCATAGTTAACATCCACATCGAGAGGGTAAAAGCCGAAAACCACATTGCCGCCAACAGGTACAGAATCTTTGAATGTCTGGATGTCTATGTCTCCAAACAACGCCGGGCCATAACCTGTAAGGTTAAATGAATTTGCAAATTTGAATGATTCATAAGAGGCTCCGATGGTTAATGTATGATTCTTCAGATAAATGTTAAAGTCATTGGTAGCCTGGATGGCATCCTGGTTCAGCCTGTTATTGATCGAAAATGGTTCATGGCCTGCAACAATATAACGGGTGCCGAATTTTGAAATATTAACCACCGGGAATGCTGTAGAAAATGGATTTCTCTTATCGCGGAAACTGGTATACACCAACCTTAGTTTGTTGGCATATCTTCCGTTGAAATTTGATTTCAACTCGGTACTGAATGATTGTAATTTATTTACGATCTGGTAACCGGAGTTCTGAAATTGTAAAGTTTGATAATCTGGTCCCCTGTGGCCAATGGCACTTGGGTGAGCCGGTTTGTCTTTTTTAGCATCCAGGCCATTATACGTGAACGATAGTTTGTGAACGGAATTGATATTCCAATCCATTTTATACAGCCATTTATAATTTACCTGCTTATGGGTAAAGCCCTGGTAGGCACCGGTTTCATATCCAAACCTGTTTTTCAGAATGCTGCTCACTGCCTGTAGGTCAGATTCCAATACCCTGGAAGTATTATTTTTTCCTGAATTGGATGCGTTCCTGGCTTCATAACTGCTTGCTGCATCCCTGCGTTGTTCGGTTTCAAAACTTACAAAATAGTATAATTTATTTTTTATAAAAGCGCCACCCAATGCAAAACCTGCCTGTAGCTGGCTTAGATCAGAAATGCTTTGTTTTACCTTGTCAACTTTCTTCCCTGTTAATGCATCATTTCTGAAAAATCCATAAACGGTTCCTGACATTTTATTCGTTCCAGACTTCGTTACAGTATTTACACCGGCACCTGTAAAACCAGCCTGTGTTACATCATAAGGTGCTATGTTAACCTGTATCTGGTCAATCGCATCCAGTGAAATAGGTTGTGCGCCTGTTTGTCCGCCCGGTGTGGGGGCATCCAGTCCAAACGGGTTGTTGAATACAGCCCCGTCCAGTGAGAAGTTATTGTATTGACCATTGCGGCCGGCAAATGATATCCCGTTGTAATTGGCAGATGCAGAAGGAGTAAGTCTTAAATAATCATCTGCGGATCTTGAGATGGTAGGCAGGGATCTTATCAGCCTGTTACTGATATTGGTAGATGCACCGGTTTTTTTATCATCAATTAATTTTGAAGCTGATCTTACTACAACATTTTCAAGTTCCTTACCTGTTTGAAGCAACGTAAATTCCAATGTATTGTTAAGCCCCAGGTCGAGAACAATGTTTTCAGTTACAGCAGCCTTATAACCTACATTGGTTACAGTTACTTTATAAGGCCCTCCAACCCTTAAATTTGGAATTGTAAAACGACCGTCAGAGCGGGTTACGACAGTTTGTTTAACACCGGCCTCGGGGTATTCAATGGTAACCGAAGCACCAGTCAGCGCTTGCGATTTTTCATTTTTTACTTCACCGGTGAGTGTTGCCGTGGTAACCTGTGCAATTGAATTTGACGTTGACAGCAACAGGATCATTGCTGTTAACAAGACCGGATAATTGATTAGTTTTCTCATAATGTAAAGTTTGGTTAAGGAAAAGACGATGCAGTTATATTACTATTTATAAGGAACCCATAAATAATAAATTAATAATTCACTTTATAAAATTAATAAAATTCAATTGGAATTTTGTTTAAAATTACAGCAAATTTCAAGATTAATATTTCATTTACATGAAAACTACCTTGTTATAATACAGAAATTTACCTTGATCTTCATTGAAAATTTCATAGAAATATTACTGAAGCGATGCTTCTGTTGAAAGGAAACATGCAAATCGTTGATTCAAAAAAATTGTACCTGGCCGATGTGAATATTTGATTACGGCATTATATACACTAAATAAAATACAATATAATAGATATTGGCTTTAATTGTCGTGTTTAACAAATGGCAAAATAAAACCCCCGGTCATTA
>JAYSWW010000411.1:0-7667 GCA_043717805.1 Ferruginibacter sp. | reverse complement strand
TGATAAAATTATAACTGTTGTGTGAAATGTTGATTGAATTGCTGAATGATGGCTTCAGGTCGGGGTTGCCGATATATTGATTGAAATAATCATTGTTGTTACTCAAAGGCTGCAACTGGTTCAGCGTTGGCTGCGTGGTTGAACCTTCATAATTAAACCGCAGGTTGTGATTGGCTTTATAAGTATAATTGATCCCTGCGGAAGGAAAGAAGTTGGTATAATTCCGGATATAATCCCTGTTGTATGAATTATCCTTCAGGTCAAAATGCGTTAATCCAAATCCTGATCCGATATTTATCTTGATCTTCTTATCAGCATAATTGAATTTCAATGATGGCTTGTTGATCGTTATGGCCTGGTCAAAATTATTTGTCAGCGAATCTACTCTTGCATCATATTTACCCGAACCCGGTGTGTAATTATAGGTTACCTGGTTGTTGTTTCCGGAACTGTATGAAAGTTCATAACCAATCTCAACGGAATATTTTTTACTGAGCGGTTCAGTATAAACGAGCTTCGACAAAACTTTTTGAGTGGATTTATTATAATCCTTTAACTGATCCAGGTCCTGGTTGAAAGATGGCAGTCCATTGAAATAAGACTGGTTGAAAGATCTCAGGTAACTTTTACCGTCGGTGCTCAATTCATTCCAGTTGGCTGTTACCGAAAGGGTTCTCCTTGCTTTTTTAAATTTGTGCTTAAAAATAATATTGGCCGACAATGCCCGTTTTTCTTTATTCGTTTTTGAATTCCTGTTACTGGTATTTAACAATTCATCCAGGTTGTTTTTGGTAACTGAATTCCTTGACTCATCGCTTTCAGTATGATAAAAATTGGCGTTCGCTGTGATCTTGATACTGTTCATCGAATCTAGTTTTACATCGTAAATACCTCTTAACTTGATATTGTAGCGGTTGATATTTGATTGTTCACTTGCATGCTCATTTTGCTGAATGTCCTGATTGGTCAATGTATCCTTTAACTGTTGCTGGTTGAATATGGTTTTGTTATTACTATAGATCTGGCTGTTGTATTTAGGAGAAAAATTCACAGAGGTCTTGTCATTCCATTTATTGCTGTATTGCAAACCTGCATTGATGTTTTTAATATAACCATTCTCAGTATTCACATTAGGTTCTTCATCTGATCCGCCACCACGGTACATATACATCATACCTCCGTCTTCATCCATACTCATACTGTAATTATCCGATTCCCCGCCATATTTCTCATTGTCCTGCCAGCTCAATCCATCCTGGCCGGTATTTCCATTCAGCAGGAAAGCCGAGATCTTTCGTTTACCCCTGAAGGTGCTGAACATTAAATTATTATTATACCGGTGGTCAATATCCTTTTGCAATCCGCCTGATGTACTAAGTTTTCCAAAATAACCCGATTTTTTATTTTCCTTCAACTTCAGGTTGATTGTTTTTTTAGTTTGGCCATCATCAATGCCCGTAAATTCGGCCTGGTCGCTTTTCTTATCAAATACCTGTACTTCTTTTACTGCATCAGCCCGAAGGTTTTTAACTGCCATGCCGGGATCGTCGCCAAAAAATTCTTCACCGTCAACCAATACTTTTTCTACTGTTTCACCCATAGCTTTGATCTGGCCGTTCTTATCAACCTGTATCCCGGGCAATTTTTTCAATAATTCTTCCACATTTGCATTGGCACTCACTTTAAAGCTATCGGCTGTATAAATGGTGGTATCACCTTTGATGCGGATGGGGCTCCCGCTTTTAAGGATGATGGCTTCCAGCAATTTAATCTTTGGTGTTACCGGAATGGTTCCCAGTATTTTGTTTCCACCATTGATCTCAATATTATCCACATAATCGGCAAACTGCGGATGCATCACCATGAGGATATAACTTCCGCTTTTCAAATTCTTAAGGCTGAAACGCCCATCAGCATCCGTTCTGATGAATTTTCTCAAAATAGAATCACCGGTTGAAACCAACGCAACCACAGCATTCTTTACGATGAGTTTTGATGCCGTATCTTCAATCTTACCGGAAACCTCTGTTGTTTGTGAAAAAATGAATTGTGATATAAAAATACAGCAAAGTAACAAGGGGATTTTTTTGAACATGGAGTTAGTTTTTTGGTATACAGCTTCTGATGACTAAAATTGAATGAATTAATTGACGGATGCAAACTAACTATTCTTAAATTTACGTTAAATCAAAATTATACAATCAGCCCAAATCACTGATAAATGGCATACGAAGACGAAAATTTTATTGATACTAACAAGCATGTTTGGGTATATTCTTTTTTTACTGTTGACGATATCAAACAATTTAAAGAAGGGCAGTACCACAATGCATACGAAAAGTTCGGCAACCATTCATTGCGTGTACTCGATACTGATGGTTACTATTTTGCTGTATGGGCACCCCATGCCACAAATGTATCAGTTGTAGGTGAATTCAATGGATGGAAAAAACAATTGCATCCTTTGTATCCCCGGCTCGATCACTCCGGGATCTGGGAAGGTTTCATTCCGCGGCTCCCCAAGGGAACGCTTTACAAATACCATATTTCTGCACCCGGCGATTTTGAAACTGATAAAGCGGATCCTTTTGCCAATTACTGCGAATTCAGGCCTGGAACCGCTTCTATAACATGGGAATTTGATAAATACTGGCACGACGGCGACTGGATGGCCAACCGTAAAAACAACAATGCCCTGAACGCACCCTGGAGTGTTTATGAAGTACACCTGGCAAGCTGGATGCGCCCGGAAAAGAATAAAGAAGAAGCTTATAACAGCTATTCAGAAATTGCCGACCGCCTTGTTCCTTATGTAAAAGCAATGGGATTCACACATGTGGAATTCATGCCTGTGATGGAACATCCTTATGATGGAAGCTGGGGTTACCAGGGAACGGGTTACTTTGCACCAACCTCACGATTTGGCACACCCGAAGCATTCATGCACCTGGTAGATTCATTGCATGTTAACGGAATTGGAGTGATCCTGGATTGGGTACCTTCTCATTTCCCACATGACGCACATGGCCTGCATGTATTTGACGGCGCTTATACCTATGAATATGAAGACATGCGGAAAGGGTACCACCCAGACTGGAATAGCTACATTTTCAATTATAAGAGGGGAGAAGTGCGTTCATTCCTGCTCAGCAGTGCACATTTCTGGCTTAACAAATTCCATGCAGACGGATTAAGGGTTGATGCAGTTAATTCGATCATACGCCTCGACTTTTCAAGAAATGAAGGAGAATGGGAACCCAATGAATATGGCGGTAATGAAAATATTGAAGCCATCGATTTTTTAAAGAACCTGAACAATGTATTGTACCGCGACTTCCCCGATACACAAACCATTGCGGAAGAAGCATCCGACTGGCCGGGCATTACCCTGTCTACCGATAAAGGCGGCTTTGGATTTGGTATGAAGTGGATGATGGGCTGGATGCATGATACCTTTAAATATTTTAAGATCAAACCCGAAGACAGGATACATGAACAGGATAAATTCACATTCAGCATCATGTATTTCTATGATGAAAAATTCATGCTGCCGATAAGCCACGATGAAGTGGTTCATGGGAAAAGCCCGATGATCTATAAAATGAAGGGTGATGAATGGGAAAAATTTGCAAACCTGCGCCTTTTATACACATATATGTACACGCATCCGGGGGCCAAATTGCTTTTTATGGGTAATGAATTCGGGCAAACAAGTGAATGGAATTATAGATCGGAACTCGATTGGGAATTGTTACAATACGATCCGCACAATAAGCTTCAGGATTGCGTTAAAGACCTCAATCATATTTATAAAAACAACCCGGCCATGTATGAACTCCAGTTTGAACCGAAAGGATTTGAATGGGTTTCACTAGACCACAGAAATGAAGGCATCATTGTTTATAAAAGAAAAGGGAAGCACCGGGCCGACGATATGGTGATTGTTTTGAATGTTACCAGGAATAATTATCCCGAATGGAAACTTCAGTTAAAGGGAAAAACAAGCTGGAAAGAAGTGTTTAACAGCAATAACATTGCCTATTGGGGCAACGGTGAATTTGTTAGTGCAGGGATGACCATTTCGGCGGTTGATAAAAAAAAGAGGGTCTATGAAATAAACCTGGCTATTCCGGCGTTATCAGCAATAATATTACAGTAACCCTGTAAGCTAACCTTATCCCGAAAACCCGATGAAAAGCCAATTATCGCTCCTGTTCATATGCATTGTTGCGTCTGCTTCTGCACAAAATGCTGATAGTTCCCGATTTTATTTCAACAAAGCCATGGAAGAAAAAAAGGCCGGGCGACATTTACAGGCTTCCATCTTTTTTAGCCGTTCCATACAATTGGATTCCACGAATATAGATGCATACATCGAACTGGGCTTTACCAACCTGGCCATGAAAAGGACGGATCACGCAAAATCCTGTTTTAACAGCGTTTATGTGCTGGATAAGTCCAATAAAACTGCCATCAGGGAACTGATGAACCTTTTTTACAATTACCGGCAGTTTGCCCCCGCAATTGAATTTGCAGGGAAATGTAAAGATTGCGACAACAGCCAGCGTATCATGGGAATGAGTTTTTACCAACAGGAAGATTATGCCAATGCTGAAATATTTTTATCAAACTCGCTGAAAATAAATCCGGATGATGCAGAAGTAACGTACACGATGGGACGCAATTACATTGAAATGGAAGAATACAAAAAAGCAGTACCATACTATATGAAAGCGGTAAAGATGGACGAGACCAGGAATGTATGGATGTATGAACTTGGCTTGCTGTTTTACAACCTCAGCGATTATAAAAGTGCACTGGCCTCCTTTGAAAATGCTGTGGACCACGGTTACAACAAGACCAATGATTTTATAGAGAATATGGGATATGCATCACTTTACAGCGGCCAGTATGAAAAGGGTGAAAATTTATTGCTGGATATCTGGAAAAGAAAACCCGGCAATAAAGAAATACTGCGTGACATGTCGTCTATACTTTATGACCAGAAACAATACGACAGGTCTCTTTCTTATTGCCAGAAACTGATGGAAATAGATATGAAAGATGGCAAAGCATTGTACCAGGCTGGCTTGTGTTTTCAGAAGAAAGGGGAGAAGGACCGTGGCCAGCAGATGTGCGACAAGGCCATTCAAATTGATCCATCGCTGGAAAGCCTGCGCAGGAAAAAAGAAATGCCGGGTGGCCTCTGATAAAATGAAACAAAGGATGATGTGTAAGCCATCTACATATATCAAATCAGTACATCAGCACATCTTCACATCATCACTTCATCACATCATCACATCTTCAAATTTTCTTATTGAATATCTCAGCTATCATACAACGGGCACTTCCCCCACCAGCAGTTTCAATGGTAATCAAAGGCGAAAAAAGTAACCTGTTATACTTAGATATTTTTTTCACTTGTAATGTATTCAGGGATTTATAGGCCTGTTCAGACATGACAAGGAACAATTCATCCTTTAAATTTTTTACCTGCAACATGTTTCCGGCAAAACTGTTTAATTGTTTCAGGGAAATTTCAATGATCTCCTTATTCGTTTCTGCCAGGCTGGCAATGACTTTTTCTTTCTCCGCTTTATCCTCTATGGATTCAAGGCAGATCACCGCAAATTTATCTGCAACACACATCAGCACATTGGTATGATAAATGTCTGCCCCATTCATATCTTTTGAGGAAAAAATAATTTCAGTATAATCATTGATCCTGCAGAATTCACTGAGTAAAACCGGGGAGGTCCGCGGAGAGATACATGCATAAGCGATTTTGTTTTCCCTGTCAAGCACCATACTGCCCGTTCCTTCTAAAAATAAATTTTCATTTTCATAATGGCTTAAATCAGTGATTGATTCGATCATGAACCTTTTTTTCAATTCTTCAAGTACAGATGGATTTCTTTCTTTCCGCCTGTTCAATGCAAACATCGGGTACAGGAAAACCTTCCCATCTTCATGAAATGATATCCAGTTGTTGGGGAAAATAGAGTCGGGCGTATATGGTTCTGTGCTGTCTTTTATTACAATGACATCAATGTCATTTTCCCTAAGCAGTTTTACAAGGTCAGTAAATTCCTTCAAAGCCTGTTGCTGAACATTTTCATGGTTGTTTTTTTGAAAAGTATTGTTTACGGCCGTTTCGGCATTGAAACCAAAATGAGCAGGTTCTATCATCAACAGGTGATCTGTGTATTGCATCCGGATCTTTTATTGGCTTTTTCCAAACTTCATTTCGCCCGCCCTGATCGCTACCGGCAGGTTATTTTCCCGGGGTGGTATGGGACAATTATAACCGCTTGTATAAGCACAGTAAGGGTTATACGCTTTGTTGAAATCGATCAACAGTTTATTGTTCTTGATATCACTCATTTCAAAATCAAGGTATTTTCCACCACCATAACTTTTATTGCCCGATGTTAGGTCAGTGTATGGAACAAATAAATAATTTTTGTACTGAGCATCATTCATCAATTCTTCACTCTGGTAAACAGTAAGCTGTAATAACCTGCCATCAATGGAAAAACGCAACATCCCATATTTAAAATACTTCCTCGACTTTGATCCAGAGGTCTTCATGGTAAATCCTTTGGAATCGGCTATTTTAGTGAAAACAGCCATAACCCGGTACTTTTTATTAACAGGGAAAAAACTGAAATATTTCCAATCGGATTTCTTTACCACTTCATGGGTATGTAAATAATCCTGTTGAAATTTTTTAAGACTGTCGGTGTAATTTAATTTCTGTGCATTTATATTGAAATGCATGAAAAGGAATAGGAAAGATAATAATGACTTCATTATCATAATTTAAAATCAATTTTGGAACACAGAGACACGGAGGCACGGGGACACAGAGAAGAAAATAAATGAAGCAAATAAGTAATTCCCGACTCCGTGCCTCTGTGTCTCTGTGTCTCTGTACCGCTGTGTTTCAATATTTTTTGTGTGATTCGTGGCAATAAAACTACTCTTGAATCATAAAATTATTAATTCATCATTAACACATTCACACTGCGCTGTAAAATATTAAATGCGATTTCTGCCATCAGGTTTTCCTTATCCAGTGTTGGGTTTACTTCCGTAATTTCAAAACAACAGACCTTTCGGTTTTGCATGAATTTACTGATAAGGTCTTCTGCTTCCCGTTCTTTCAGTCCATTGCTTACCGGTGTACCTGTTCCTTTTGAAATGGCAGAATCAAGACTGTCCACATCAAAGCTTACATAAATATCTGTGCAGTCACTTAAATGGCGCAATGCTTTTCTGCATACACTTTCGGCTCCTGTTCTACGCACTTCTGCAGTGGTTATTACTTTCATGCCATATTTTTCTATTAAATATTTCTCTTCTTTTTCATAATCACGTAGCGCTATAAATACAATATCCTCTGGCAATACTTTTTGTGAAACTTTTCCGATACTTTTTAATTGATTCCACATCGTTGCCGTTTTTTCATCTACCTCGTGTGCGGCACTTTCTTGGTTATCTTCTGCAATAGCAGTAGAGAGTGGCATCCCATGCATATTGCCCGATGGTGTGGTGTAAGGCGTGTGTAAATCGGCATGTGCATCTATCCATATTACACCAAGCTTACTTTTAGGCTTTGCCATTTTTATACCAGCAATGGTACCGCCAGCATTGCTATGATC
>JAYSWW010000042.1:0-5821 GCA_043717805.1 Ferruginibacter sp. | reverse complement strand
CATTGTTCCAGGTAGGCCCAGTTACGTATTAAACTTTCATGGGTAATATCGAGTACATCTTTATCGCCGAGAGACTGGCTTGCAGGATCTTCGGTGATAAATGGACGAATAAAAGTATTACCCGGCTCTCGGAAAATATTCAGCACAGCACCAACTTCATTTGTTCCGAATTCTGGCCTGCCGGTAATGCTTGTGATTTCACCCAGCGTCATCCGGTTACGCACCGCACGACTCTGATCAATTTTAGTAAGACAAACAAAGGCAGATTTGATAATTGCTTTGGTATCGTCTGCCGAAATTGTTTTACCGGTTTTCTCCAAATAATAAGCAGCAGCCTGCTCATAAAGTTTATTGGTATGCGTATCCAGTACATTCTGGAGGTTGGGTCTGTGGTAACAGTTTTTTATTAATTCAGGCAGACTTTCAAACCAATGATTAAACCGATCCACCTGATCTTCAGGCAAATCATTTACAGACATCCCCCCCACCATGGCATAATGGATCAAATCCATTTCTTCTTTTCCGTTATCTGCTGCATGCCATATCTGGTTAAGGGCATGCTGTACAATGGGAAGCTGATCGACACCTTCCGTTAAATCATGGATAAGCCGTTCTGTTAATCGCCTTGTAATCCTGTTACCGCTTAATACGGCAGGCTCTTCAATTACCTGTTGTAATTGCGTACGGTTAAGCCGGGGAACAAAGAACTGTGAAAACCCGATATACTCCGGCAACCCACGAAAAACAGCACATTGCCCGATGTAATCCGAGCGCATGGTAAATACAATATAGATGGGCAGGTCTTCTTCCAGTGCGATCCGGGCTGTTTCCAACAACAGGTTCAGAACAAGGATGGCATCACGGGAAGGCACACCCTTGTGATAATTTTCCGGGTTGGTAAAAAATTCTTCGAACTGATCAACCAGTAATATGAGGTTAGCCGCTTCCCTTTTCAATGCAGCTTTTCCCCGTTCATCAGCCATCTGCCATTCAATTGAATGAGTATCAATATGTCTTTTTGAATTTTTATACAGATCAATAATAGCGGAGAAGCCGTGATTCAATTCGGCTTCAACTGTTAATGGGCTTTCTATATCGAGTTGGCGGGCAATAGATTTGCATAAATTATTAAAAGGTGTTCTTTCCGGTCTTAGATCGGCAACACACCACCGTGTGTTTTTTGATTTTAAAAAGCCTGCCCGCGCATTGGGAATAATGCCTGCGTAGATCAAAGAAGATTTTCCATCCCCCGAAGCCCCGGTGAGCATTAAGAATTTATTTCGCTGCAACTGTTCAGTAGCCTGGTCAATATCTCCTTCTCTCCCTTTAAAATAAAGTGATTCCTCCTCTGTAAAGGATCTCAAACCTGTATAAGGACAAATCTGGTCGGCTTCAAACATAATGGTATAAAATCCTTATTAATTTAGTTTGCTGAATTCCTTTTTAACTTCCTCCGGAATTGTTTCTTTAGGAATGATCAAAGATGTTACTCGGGGAGCTTTAAAATTCCTGGCCAGGTTAGTCTGGGGATTATCATCACCCACCAGGAACATAGGAGTTGGAGATGATGCGCCACCAACCTGCTTCCAAATCTGCTTTATGAATGGAAGTGCCCAATCTGCAGCATATTTAAAATACACAACAGCCAATTTACTTTTAGGGATCTGCTGGGTTGACATTTCACGGTAAGACTCTTCCCCCTCAGGAAGAATATTCAGTGTTTCTACCGGATACTCCATGCTCAATTGATCAACGATGATTTGTGCTTCCTGCTCATCCTGCTGATTGAAAATAAAATAGATATCAGTGTCTTTGGAATCGTAAACCTTAACATCCTGTTTCATGATCACTACCCGCATATCGTCTACCAGTTGCATTGGTCCCATGCTATTGGAAAACATCATGTTCCTGGTAATATTATTACGGATGAATTTGATAAATTCCTGTTGTGAAGGTTTTATTGGTTGGTTGCTTTTCTGGTTGAGCCATACAAAAACATTAAAGTCATCAGCTCCAGAATCAATTATTTTCCTCGATTCCATAAACTGGTATTGAGGAAATGACATTTCCTCATCAGATTCGAAACGCCTGCCGAATTCACCGCTCAACATATGCAGTGAGCATATACACTTTTTCATCTCTTCCGCAACTTTTTCAATAAAAGTTGTATCATCGGAAGGGCAGTCAATTGAAGGAAGTACATTAAATCCTGCTTTTTGTAATATAATTGCCATCTCTTCACGGCTCTCCTTCAAATCACTGGAAGTCCATGCCAGGAAAATATTAGGCCTGTTGCGGTCTATCACCTGGACCTTTATTGCCGAAGACAAAGATGTTGATATAACATTGGGAACTATCTGGCGGGAAGTTGGCTGATAAGAAGTTGTAACAACCGGGCTACCTTGTTCATTAAGTTTTATACCTGCAATAACTTCTTTTATTGCATTCGCCAGCTTATTGATCTGGTTACGGTACATAGGCCTAATTGAATTGGAATTTTTTTCATCATCAATTGGACGTAGCGGACGGTTGACCCCTTCTTCCCCGAAAATAAAATCAATAGATCGCATACTTCCTGAAAGTTCAGATTCCAGTAATCTTACATCTTCGGTATCAATGTCATGAATTTTTACAGGTATTATCCGGGAAACTATATTCCCATTCGGTGATTTTAAATTGGCACCAATTTTATCATTTTTTATTTCTTGCTGAAATATCCTGAACTCATTTTTCCAAACAGGAGAATTAATATCACAATAGGTTTGAGAAATGACTGGAATAAATAAAAGTGATTTTATTTCTTTTTGCTTTTGAAATCCTTCCTCTTTGCCTTCCGGGTTTTTATCAAAAAAAATGGAAAGCCTGTCTTTTAATGTGGCACTCAATTCCTGGTTGAGTTTCTCAACAAATTCCGAAACCCATCCATCGTATTTATTATCGTTATCCCTGTAACTGATATGTATATCATAATCATAACCCGGCAAAATGGATGACTTAACAAGCCTTTGTTTAGCCTCATTTATTTCATTGCCGGCTGAAAATATTTTGTAAACCTGGATAGGGTCCTTTACATTTTTAAGATTTTCAGTTCTTACAAATTCTGACCGAATATCATTTTTATTGGTTAGATCTCGCTGAACAGATTCTGAAACAAAAATACCTGCGGGCGGAGCTAAAGCCTGCAGGCGTGATGCAATATTCACTGCATCACCAAAAATATCATCGTTCTCAAAAACCACTTCACCAATATGAATACCAATACGCAATTCAAAAGTTTTGGCATTGTAGCATGCTTCCTGGATCTTGATTGCCGCATATACTGCATTACTAACAGAAGGAAAACTTGCCATTACACCATCGCCAAGTTCCTTGATCCACCGTCCTCCGAATGCTTCGATTATGGGCTTTTGAATCTCCCTGTTTTGGTGAAGTAGTTCAAAAGCTTTTTGTTCATTATTCCCCATCAGTGCAGTGTAACCGACAATATCAGTAAACATGATGGCTGCGAGTTGACGAGATTGAGACATGATAGAAAATTAAGTAAAAATTTTTAATTCAGGGGAATTTAATTTATAACGTGTTGTGCTATTGATTTATTGAAAATATTACTGTTTACATGAAATCCTTTAAGTTCTTTATACATTACTTTTTTGCTACTCCCCCGAAAGTCTCCGGGGTGTTCCTCAAAAAAAGTAAAAAAAAGGGCCTCCGATATTCATCGGAGCAGGCCCGAAAATCCCGCCTGACCTGACGGGCAGGGATTACATCTCCCGATATCACTTCGCTCATCGGGACAGGCCGTTTTCGGGAAGGAGCCCTGATTATGCTTTTGCACTACTGTAGCTGCAACAGAAATTCCTTGATTCCGAATTTTAAATATATTTTAATAGCACAACACGTTAATTTATAATATGCCAGGGAAAAATGACTGGTAACTAATGTCTTATTCCCCTTATTGTTGATTTAAATGAGTTTATATGAAAACGCTTACCGCTTACTTTGCGATACCAGAAAGTGATTTCCGGTAATTATACCTGTAAATTTTCATTCCCATGTAAATAAACAGATTAATATAAAAACCCAAGCATCCACAATGGTTAATAATTTTTTTAACTACCCTTGAATTCTTTATATCCTCAATCTGTTTCATTGATTTACCCTTCCCTCCTGCTTCAAAAATAAATTTATTACCAACAAGAAAAATCCTGCTTTGGGATATGGATTTTTCTCACTGGACTTAATTGCAACAGGAAAAAAGTTTCAAACAGGTTTGCATTTCTACTTGATGTTCTGCCGGGCGAATAACAGGTTAGTATTTTTAAAGTATATCTTTTCGGGTTTTTGCTGAATGGCGGTTCTTTTTCATGCCGGCTGTAGAAATGAAATCATTTTTGCCTGCTACTAATATTGAAGTTAATTATTGAGCGGGTTTCTATGCAAACCTGTTTTTGCAGCTATTACAACCTGGTTGGGTTTAAAAACTACTTGTTGTGCAAACACATACACTAATTTCATTTTTTTTGCATTACATATATAAAAGTCTTTCAGCTCAGCCATGTCATATTCAACAATGGTTCTGATTAACTGATTTGTTTTTTGATGAATGGTTTTTTATCCATCATCATCAAAATAATAATACAGTCAAAACAACTACAAAGGCGTGATTGAGAAAAAACAGGCAGGTTACAGTTGATTAAAACTGAAAGGACTTATTGCCTTATCATAAAAAAGTCAGTCTTACAAACACAAAAAATAAAAACAGCCGCAATAAAATAAGAAATTCCATTTCCCGGATATTGAAAATGAATTTATAAAAAATTATCGGGAAGATCTGAAACAGTTCATCCTATAATTAAAAAGAAAAACCAACTCCAAAAAGAGTTGGCTTTTCAATTATAGGAATTGTTTTTCATTAAGTTCATATTGATGATTCAGCAGGTCCAGCTCTTTATCCGCATAATAAAGGTCGTTGAGAAATTGAATCCTGCCTGTTTCGGAAATACCGGGCAAACGACGGTAATATATTATTCCCTCACGTAAGTTTTGATAAAACAATGTGTAGAATTTTTTCTTTTTTGAAAATTCTACAGCCCCTGTTTCATTATCCAGTTGTTCATGCAGGTAATTGATATACAGGTTAAGTTCCTTTATAAACATGTTGGGTCTGCTGTTATTGGTAAGAATATCTTTTCTGCCATAAATATGATCAGTCATTGTTTGAAGTGAAACCACTTTAGAAAAATTGGCAATATTCGGCCCGGGACAAATATTTACAGCATGCATTTTTTTTATAAATACCTGGTCATAATTTAATGCTGCGGCATTGCTTAAGCCAATGCATAAACATTCTTTGTCCAATACCTCACTCAATTGTTTTTTATATTCCAGCTCAGGAAGTTCCAGAGATTTTAATTGTACTATTTTTAATTTCTGATACTTTTGAGATGCTGTACAGATTGGCTCCTTTGTAAACTCTGTATTGAATGCAAGGTGTTTTTCTGTACAGGGGCTTCCGGGTTTTCCGTTCTTAATTCGCAATAATTTTTCTTTGGCAGCACTGGTTCCTTTCAGGTAATGGAACCTGACACCCAATGGAGAATTATGGCTTAATTCAATGTCTTTTTCTTTGGCAGCACACAATTGTTCCAATGTAGCATCATCAACGGTTGTAGCCTCGGGTACCAATAAAAAAGGTGTCCCCCAACCGGTGCTTTCAAGGTTGTAATACTTATGCAAAAAATCATCTTCTTCGTGCGTTCCAATGCCTCCTTGTGCTGAAAATATCATTTCAGGCGGGTAAATAAATTTCTTCTTTGTCTTC
>JAYSWW010000410.1:0-19766 GCA_043717805.1 Ferruginibacter sp. | reverse complement strand
TGTTCTCCAGCGCACTGGTAGCATGACAAGCAGCCCAGATTGAACCCAGGCAATCCTTGTTCCAGGATAACAACCTGCTGTGTGTGGCCCAGGAAGGATCGGCATGAGGCATTACGAAAAAGTCGTCGCAACAATCCAATGCCTGTGGTAGCTTCCAGTTATAGGCACCGGGGAAAGTCGTGTTTGTTACTCCCGCATTTATCAAATATCCTTCAGCAATGGCTCCATTGGTCGCGTCTAAGGTCCATTTTGGAACGGCAACCAATGTTTTGGTTACATCTACAGTTAAAGATGAAGTGGTTGTTGAACCTACCACACCCTGCCCTGTCCAATAAATGATCCGGTTATTTACTGCCGTTGACCTGAATTCAGACTGGATGATGAATGTTCCACCCTTATTCTGTACGCCATTGTAAGTAAAATCTACTCCATCTTTCAACTTGCTTTGGCTGATCACCCATTTAATAGGAACGTTGTAGTTCCTTATCAGATCATAGACCAAACCGTATGGTTTGAGGCCATTTGCAATGGTATTTGGATTGGTAGCTCCCATGTTAATGATAAAGGAGCCGGAAGAAATTGTTTCAGTTTGGGCTTTTAAAGAACTTAGGCTCAAAACTGTCATTACCATAAGTAATATATACCTAGGAATAAAAGCAGATAGATTTTTTTTCATTGGAAATTGGATATAATAATAAAATTGTCAACTGAACGTAATAATTGTAATCTTTATTACTTTAAAGGCTATACGCAAAAAAATAATTTGTCAAAATGTTTACTTTTTGATCAATTATTTCAACAAAAGTATCAACAGAAATATTTCATGTAGTATATCAACTACTAAAAATCGATTTTGTAGTTATATCATCGGTTTTGTTTTATGTATACCGGGTAATTGAAAAAGTGTGGAGCAAATTTTAGTTAAGTAATTGGCAGGATCATTGATATTGGTTCAATTGACCAATCCCGTATATTGTTGCGTAACCTTCTTAATGATATACCCGCTTATCCATCCAACATAAGCATATTTCGGATAAACGAACTTCTTATCAGGGTTGATGGTATTTACCTGCTGGATCAATTCGTCCAGCCAGATCGCACCTGCCAGTAAGGCTTTTTGGTCATAGGTTTTCAATACACGGTTGATATTTCTTAAGGAGGCCCTGGCATCTTCCGCATTTGATATCAAAGTGATATCGGGGCGGGTAACTTCATCGTAATTGGAAAAAATGAGTTTTCGGAATTCTGCAATATCGCGGCTGGTGATTTCCACATAATTGTTGTTGATACTTTGCGGATGCATCAATGAGGCGATGGCCCAAACGATTCCGCCTGAGAGATAAACGATGTCCCTGGATTTAAATTCCTTTTTATTGGCAAATTCATAAACCATTAGCCTGGCCAGGCTGTCATCCAGGATATTTTCAGCTGTTTTTAAGAATTCATTCAGGTCTCCCTGCGTCTTTGCCTCAACGATACGTTGGAAAGATTTTGTACCCAATGGAAAGGTAACCGGCACAAAGATCTTATTGGCGTTGAAATATCCACCCTTGGTATTGCCGCTTCCAATGTCCAGTTGATCAGTATTGAAACGGTATTTTTGCGGAACAATTCCCATAAAACTGAGTTCAGCTTCCTGTGCCGGAGTTACGTATGTGATACGGAGAGAAGTATCCATATTTTCAGGGCGGATAACATTGGCAAAATAATCTACTTTCTTGTATTTATCCAGTTCCTGTTTCAAACCGCTGCTGATAACGATGCAGGTCTTTTTTGCCGGAACCTGGTACCTGTTTTTGATGATATCCAGCAGAAACCTTATGGCATCACTTGTTTCCTTTTCACTCTGGTAAGATAAAGACGCAGCGTCGGTATTGATTGCTGTATCTGCTTTCAGTGAATAATCATATTCCCTTTCCTTGCTAAGCTTCACTTCAATCACACTGAGTTTTATTCCTTTTGCACCTACTTCAATCCCTGCATACAATTCGCCGATCCCCTGTACACTTTTTAATAAACTTTCTACGATATCTGCGATCACAGTTAGTCCCTGTGCCCTGTATAATTTAATTGATGTTTTGTAGGATGCAATGGCATTTTCCGGCTGATCAGATTTGGTATATAAATTTCCCAACCCTTCATTGGCAAAAGCCTGGCAGTAAAGATCATTGGTTGCTTTGGCTCTCTCCAGCCCTTTCTTAAAGTATTCCTCAGCAGCTTCAAATTGTTGTGCTTCCATTAAGGAAGTGGCTGTTTTAAGCATTCTGAAGGTTACCTGGCTTTTGATGTTCTGGGCATTTGCAAATGAATTGCAGAAAAGAAGAAATAGAATTAGCAATTTTTTTAGTGACATCGGTGTTGATTTATTTTGCAACTTCATTTTACTGTTTTGTCGAACACAAGCAATGATCATTTGTTGCGGTATGAATGAAACTGTTTTTTTACATTCAGATCCGGTGTTTAAGATCAGGCAAAACGGCTACAGGCTTTATACTGCTAAGATAAAACCAATGAATACTCATCTGGCAAAATCCACAATCCAATTGTGAACAGATTTTCAACATAAATTGAAAAAATTGCGTATCCAGCAAGCCGTTTTGTATATTTATAGTCCTTTAGTATTAAATAAAATATTTATGTATTCCAGGCTGTTGACGATCCTTTTTTGTTTTTTCTTCTTTGCTTCAGCTGCACAGGATCCGCAACGCCTGCAATCATTTAAAAAAAAGATAATAAATGCCCGTAATGATGCAGAAAAAGTATTTGCCCTTGGGGAATTGGCAGAATATTATTCGGTTTTTAAATTGGAATCCCTGGCCGACAGTGTTTTGCAAAAAGGGCTTTCCATTGCGGAAGTATCCAGCGATAAAGACCTGTTTCTAAAAATCCTTTTTAACAATGAGGTTACCAATTTAAAAGCTTGGAGCAGTAAAGCAACCTTTGAACGTAGTAGTAATTTTGTTCAAAAAGGACTGAAATATGCACAGGAACTTAACAGGAGCGATTACACAGCCCTGGCATATATCCGGCTTGCCGGTATTTACCGCAAACGAAATTTATTCAATGAGGCCATTCAGCAGGCTACACAGGCTTTTACTGCATTGGGAGATACCGAGGCTGATTCCCTCAAGTGCATACTGTATATGGAACTGGGAGATATTTATATTGCAAAAGGCGATGCAGTTCCTGCGTATAAAAATTACAACAATGCTTTTGACATTGCGTACAAGCAAAAGAACATTCAATTACAATCTGAAATTTACCACCGCTATTCTGAATTATACCGCTCATTCGGGGATGAAGAAACAGGAAAAAAATATTTGTTACTCAGCCTGGAGTTAAATAAAAAGAATCATTACAAAGAAGGTTTGTTTAAAGATTATATTGATCTTACCAGGATCACAGATGACCGGGAATACCTGGACATGGCAGGTGAAATTGCCGCCAGCCTGCATTCTGACAGGAAAATATTAGGGGTTAAGCAACTTTTATATTATTGGTACATGGTAGAAGGGAAAAACAGCACCCAGACCTTCAATTACCTTTTTAGCAATCCAGACCTTGTACAGATATTTAAAAACCCGGGATTACCCAATTTTTACTGGCAATCCGGTGATATTTACCGTTACTCGGGAAAATATGATTCAGCCATTCATTATTACCGGTTGGCAGAAACAGAACTCACTGAAACCTATGATATAGGCATTAAATTAACCATATACGATGCTATGGCTGAAACCTATTTGCTGAACAGGGATAGTATCAATGCCAGGATTTATTATGAAAAAGCGTTTGTTCTTTGCCGGCAGATCAATAAAATATCCCTGCTTCCGGAAATCTGCAATGAACTGGGTATGTTGCATGCTAAAGAATCAAATTATAAGCTGGCGTATTTCTATGCTGTACGTGCTGATTCAGCCAGTAAAATATTGCAGGCAAATGCAGCAAAGGACAAAGTTGTATTGCTTCAGGTAGACAGGGAAAATAAAAAACGTGAAAACGACCTGGCGGATGCAGCCCAGAAAACAGAAAGAAAACACAACCTGCAGGTGATGGCAATAACGGTCATGATCACAGGCATTTTTGCTTTCATGCTTTTTTTAGGCATGTTTGCTGTATCGAAGACAACCATCAGGATGATCGGATATTTTGCTTTTATTTCTCTTTTTGAATTTATCATTGTATTACTCGATCATCCCATTATTGCCATTTCACATGGTGAACCAATAAAGATCTGGGCCATTAAAATTGGCCTCATCGCCCTGCTGGTGCCTTTTCAGCATTTCCTGGAACACCGGCTGATCAGCTTTCTTCAAAGCAGGAAATTACTGGAAGCCAGGCAACAGTTTTCCCTTAAGAACTGGTGGTACCGTTTAAAAAAACCGGCAACTGTTAAAGATGCCGGCTTGGAAAAAGATACTGCGGTGCTATAGTTTATTCAATTAAATAATCATCTAGGAATTTGTATTTTATAGAAATTTTGAGTGTTTCCTTATTGCATTGCCTATGGTAGTTCACAAGTCTCCGGTGGCGGGCACAAAGGTTCCTGCCCCCTCATGCCTCTCATATCAGGTGTAAAAATGTCTTTGATATTGAAATAATAAAAATTGTCGTCCTCTTTCCAGAATTGTATGATCACAGTTGGCTTGTTATTCTTCAGGTCTGCGGCAAAAATGAGTTTGAAACCTTTGGTTCCGATCGATAACAATTCAAGCAATACAGCATCCATGGTAACCTGTTGTATGGCCATCGAAGGGTCTTTCTTTACAAGATCATAATAATGCTTTGCCATTTCATCGGCTTCTGTTTCTGTTATAATTAAGGGCCTCACAGATTTTGCCAGAGGCAATTCACAGCTTGCCGGTGGCGGGCACAAAGGCGGTTGCCCACGCATACCTCTTTGCGTTGAGTTGAAAAAGGAATTGATGTCATAATATGAATATTTACCTTCCTTCCAGAATTGCACCATCATCGTGATATCATTCGTTTTTACGTCTGCCGCGGCGATCAGTTTATAACCATCCGATCCTACCAGGAGCGCTTCCAGCATTTCACCATCCATATTGACCTGGCGGATGCTGTTTTCAGGATCTTTTTTAACCAGTTCAAGATAATGTGCAGCCATTTCGGCTACTGTTTCAGGTGAAACGGATGTATATTTTGACCAATCTATTACCGGTAGCGGTGTTACTGAATCACTTGTTTCATTGCATCCGGTAGCAATAAAATTGAGTAAGATGCACAGGAAAAATAATTTTTTCATATTGCGGGTTTTAATGGTTAAATAAAATGCAAAGAATTTCCGGGAGTATCAGGAAGGAAGCAAGAGTTGATACTTGAAATATAAATAAAATTCCGGTAAGTTTATTAAAAAAAATTTACTGACTTATAATATTGCCTTTGAAGAATGCTTCACAGATTTGCCGGTTGATTTACTGCTTTGAGATTTTTTTATTTCATTAAATAGTTGAACGATCTTTTTTCATTTCAACTTATTTAATTTATTACTGTATAGTTGAAGAATTATTTTTTAAGCAGGATCAGCGTTTCAGGCTGGCCACCCCGCTGCATATCAAAGATCAAACTGTCTTTCGTCAACTTTGTTATTTTTACCATCATTTCCAGCTGGCCATCAGGAGTTGTGAACAACATGTCATTTTCTATCTTATAGGTTCCTTTCTCTGTTTTGGTCAAATACTGAAAACTATATTCGCCTTTTTCATTAAATGTAAAATGTGTTGCTGCTGCATCCAGGTTTGATGGCAACCCGTTTACAAGCCATTCTGTACCCGACCAGTTGCCAATGATGAGTTTATCATTAACTGAATGAGTACAGGATAAAACCAATAAAAGGAATGGTATTATTTTAAACAGGTGATTTGATGATTTCATGATCGTTTTGATGATTTGGATGTATTTTGAAAATACTAAAATAATTAAATTTTAATAATTAACTTCTCATCAATTGTAAGAACCTTTAAATTTATTTCAAAAGGCCGGATATTAATAACGTTAATGTGTAATTGTAAGATTATATCCGGGTGTTACTTTATACGATGAACCAGGACCCAGGTGAATACTTCTGCATGTTGTATTGGAATTCAGTATTACATTTCCACTGTTGATTATAACGTCTGTATGCTCATCAGGCAATGTATTACAAACCCAGTTTGACGGGTCTTCCCAGGAAGCATCCACCGTTCCTGCCCATTCACTGGTAAACCGGATCATTACAGGGGGCGTTTTAATATAGCCATTTACCAGGCATTGGTATTGATAACCATACCATCCGGAAGGAATATTCATCATTTGCAATGACCCGGTATTTGACCCCGAATAATAAACATTGTCTGTAATGTTTACAAAACCATTGCCGTTGTTAACCTGCCATTGATAAGTGTTTCCCGGGATCACTGATCTGATTGTGGTATTATTTACGGCAGGACAAACTTTTAAGGTATATAAAGATGGACGATCACAGTTACCTGCAACGGGCATGAAATTGATCAGTCCTGAAACAGATCCCGGTGAATATCCATCGTAAATTTTTGAACGGATAATAGCTGAATCATTTGTACACCAGCAGTTATTCGAAAGGTCGGCATTGTTGGGCCAGGTATAGTTAACATTAAACAATGTATTGTTACAAATGGTATTTTTAATGAACTGGATACTGCCGTTGAAAAAACTTTGCATTTCAATACCGGTTGTATTATCACCCACATAATTATTGGTGAAATTATTATTTACAGCATTGAAAAGGCACCTGACACCGATATTATTGTTTTCAACAAGGCAGTATTTTGCAGTGCCATACGGTGAAAGTGCCACACCGGTGTTCCCTGAAAAATAACTTGAATCTATATTTTCAAATCCATCTACCCCATTGTTATTATTGATAAAAATGCAATGACTGGCAGTACCGCCGAATTGTACGTATGACAACCCTGTATTGTTTTCAAAAAATACACAATTGCTGAAATTTGTTTTCGGTAAACCCCCATCATAATTAACTTTCCCGTTTTTGTAAAAAAAACAATGATCAAAGCTGTAAGGCCCGTGGTATGCTAAATCAAGGTCAGAAAACGTTTGGGCATACATGCCATTGCAATAATCCAGGGTGGCCTGGTCCCCTACCCCTGTCGGATTGGTTGTGCCTGAAAAAACCAGCCCCTTCCATATTCCCATAACCGGCAACGAAGAACTTGATGTAAACGTAATGGAATCACTGGCATTTCCAACTGCAAATAATTTGCCCCTGAACTCTATGCCCAGGTTGTCATTCACTTTTACGGTAACTCCCGGATCGATTGTTAAGGTTGCTCCTTCAAAAACGATCAGGTTGCTGGAAACAATGTAGGGGCTGCCGGCAACGGTCCAGGATGTGCTGTTGAAAATGTTGGAGTTTATGATCGTTTGGCCCGAAGAATGATTGGAAAAGATTGAAATAAATAAGATCAATGGTACAACCTGTATGCCAAATTTTTTCATTTATCAATTGTTACAATGAACATAAACGGATTTTTAAATTAATCCGAAACCGAAATACTTACATAAATCTACTTAAACAATGGCACAAATGCAAATGAGAAACAATGCATGTCAGGGAGAATTTTGTTTGGAAATAAAAGAATAGTTATTTAAAGAAATAGGCTTGAATAACGGATCAAATTCAGATTGGAAAATCACAATTCCTGATTAACCAATTGAATGATTTATAAAAAGCAGCATTATTGCTGCATCACCACATCAATGATCTTTCGTTTATCTGTACTCTCCCATCGAAAGCGTACCGTAAATGATTTATTGTTAAGCGTTTTTAACCTGAAAGGGATTTTTGAAAGATAATTCACCATATTGTTTTCCATGGCACTGTTTACCTGCTTCAATTGCCTGTCTGTCATTTTTATTTCATTCAGGTCGGCATCAAATACCCAAAAGCTTTCTTTGCCAGACAATACTTCAGGTAAACTTGTTCCTTCGATCGATGACATATCCAGGCTTGCATAAGCCATTTTTGGAGAAACCCTGATGGTTGTATCTACTGATACAATTATGTTCTTTATTTTAACCCCACTGGATTTTACTTTTAAAGTTGTTGCTGTTTTAAAGTCATTCAGCATTTTTGAAATTTGCATTGCTTCGCCCGGCCTTGCAATGGCAACGGGAAATTCCAGCCTTAACTGGTTCTTTGATTTCAGGTCATAAAAACGAATTTTGATGATGCAACCAGGATCTGTTTTGAGTTGGCCGGGTAATAACATTGCTTTTACAATGAGTTCCTTAAAACCAGCTGCAGGAAATCCTCTAGCGGCATTGTCCATAAGAACATTTGCTGTATTTGAAAGTACCGTTCCATTTAGTGAAACGATGGTAAGTTCTGCAGCAGCAAATATCATCTTGGTTTTATCTTCCGTAAAACCTGAGGGCAGTTCCAGCAATACTTCAAATGATTTGTTAAGCGGTAACCTGTTATTAAGCAAAAAAGAACCATCCACTTTTACTTCAATATTTTTTGCTCTGATACCTTCATTGAAATAATGGATTCCGGTAAGTGGTAAAATACCCTTGTTTTGCGACTGGCTTTTATAGCTTAAAAAAATTATTGGAATTAAAATAAAGGAAAGGCGATTGAACATAGAAGTTGAAATTTATTTAATAAAGATAGTCTTTCATTCAATTCATCCGGATGGATAACAAATACATTTTCGGTTATAAATATGCCGGTCAAAATATATTGAACTATTTTAGATTCATCATTTAATATTTTTTAAACATTCAACTTGCAAAATTTATTTATGAATAAAAACTGCGAACCCATAATTTACCTTTAAATTAGAACCGGAAATAAAGGAACTTTAATAAAAAAAAACCTGTTTTGAACAATAAATTATGAAAAGGCTTTTTCTATTAACCTGTTTTAGTTTTTTGCATGTGTTGGCATTTGCTCAAAAAGCAAAGGCGGATAGTCTCAACCGGTTATTGGCCATTGAGAAAATCGATTCCAACAAGGTTAACCTGATGTGGAAAATTGCGAATGTTAGCAGCATTTATGACCCTGAGAATGCGTTGTTACTGGCTAATGAGGCCTTCACGCTGGCTAAAAGGATAAAATATGAAGAAGGCCAGTCCAGGTCCCTTGGGATTTTGGCCAATACATATGTTAACATCGGCAATTACCCGCGTGCCCTGCAATTCAACCTTCAAAAATTGCAAATTGAGGAAAGAAGAAATAACCCGGTTAACCTGGCCAGTGTTTTGCTGAATATTGGTGTGGTGTATGTTTACCAGGAAGAATATCACAAGGCATTGGAATATTATTATAAATCGGATTCTGTGATTGAAAATAATAACATCAATGACTTCAGGTATAATATTTCCCTGAGTCTGGGGGATGTTTATGACAGGCTGAATATACCGGATTCTGCATACTTTTATTTTCAAAAATCACTCAATATTGCCAAAAAGCTAAAGGATGGTTACCTGATTGGTGCATCAATGACCGGTATGGGACATACTTACCTGAAGCTGGAAGATTATTCCCAGGCAATGTTTAACTATCAATCAGGGATCAGCTATTTGCGTGCTGCAAATGATGATGACCTGCTATGTGAAGCAACTCTCGGACTTGCTAAATTGTATAAAAAAATAAATATCATTGATTCAGCAGTTTATTATGCAAAAATGTCGATCTCGATAGCTGAAAAAGGAGGATTTTTACCCCGGCATCTCGATGCAGCAAATTTTCTGACAGATCTTTATAAGGATACAAAGAATGTTGACAGTGCATTTTTTTACCTCAATTATGTAAAAGTGCTGAATGATTCAATCAACAGTAAAAGCAGCATCCGGGAATCTCAGATTCTCTCCAGCAATGAACAATTGCGGCAATTGGAAATTGAAGAAAGCAAACGGATTGCCCAGCAGGAAAGAGTTCAGCAACTGCAAATGCTTTTCATCGGAATTTTCATTCCGGGATTCTTTCTTCTTACTTTGTTATTGAGCAGGATAAAAATACATGTAAGGGTAATAAAAGTACTGGGAATACTTTCGTTGCTGATATTGTTCGAATACCTCACTTTATTGCTGCATCCTTATGTGAAAGCATGGACGCATCATACACCTGTTTACGAGATGCTGATCTTTGTTTCCATTGCAGCGATACTGATTCCAAGCCACCATCGAATCGAACATTGGCTGATCTTGAAATTAACCAAAAGCAAGACCGTTCGTGACATTAATAAAATTAAGTCACAAACGATCCGGCTAAAGATAAATAAATAAATTATGGAGTTTTGATTATGGGCCTTTTACTCAAAGAATCCGGAGTTAAACCTTTGGTTGAATCAGGAACTACCGGGGCAGCAGCTGGTTCTTCTTTCATTTTTTCAACAGCAGGTTCAGTTGTGGTTTCTGATTTGGTAGAAGTGTCATTACAGCCAATGCCTGCTACTGAAATAAGCATTATTCCGCCAAGGATAAATTGAAGTGCAGTTTTTTTGTTGGTCATATTATAATATTTTAGAGCGTAATGCTACTATTAAAATCCGATATTTTCAAATTTTTTTACTTGAAATTTGATGCTGCTCAATTTTATTAGAAAATTTGATATTTTAATCAGGTTAATTATCCAATATTCAATCTAGAAAAATTTTAAAGAAAAGCAATTTTACCTGTAGCTTTAGTGGGTTAATAAAATATTATTTATGAAATATATTGCCTGGATATTGTTTTTTTTTATGACCGGGTTGACTGTTCAATCACAAGTCATTTATCATTTTGAATATAAATTTCCTCTAAAAAATGATTCAGTTGTTTATGATGCGTTTTTTGTAAAATACAGCGGGGGAAATGGATTTGTAAGGGTTTCCTGCCTGGTTCCGGGTAATAATGAGGTGCAATTGGTAAATATGAAAATACAGGAACTATTTTATACCAATCCTTCCGGAATAATTGACACCAATAAATTAATGTATAAAACATCGGCACCTGAATTTTTGTCAAATGGAAACAAGGATAATTTCCCCTCACCTGTTTTCTTCTTCCAAAAAAAAGACGGGGAGTTGTATTTTAATCCTTCCGGCATTTCAATAGCGGAAGATACCAGTGAATCCGGAAAAGGTATTTTTTTAAAAGATGCCATGTTAACAAGCAATGATCTGAATAAGAAATTTGTAGCAAAATTTTTCATGCCCGAAGAAGATTTTTATACAAACCTCTTTTTATCAATTGGCTCAAGGGGAAGATTGACTGAAGAAGAAAAGAAAATAAAATTGTACTTATTGATTGTTGCCAATACCAATGATGCTACCATTGGCCCTTCCTGCAACAGGGATATGAACCGGATGCTGGAAACATTCCGAGAGTTTGCTGAAAATACCGGTATCACTATGACAGAACAAACGACCAAAACAATATACGGGACCACATACAATCTTAGGAATATAAAAAAGGCGATCAAAGACCTTTCTCCTTCTAAAGATGACATTGTGATCTTTTATTATTCCGGCCATGGATTTAGAAAAGAACCGGCCAAAAATGGCAGGCCAATCCCTTACCAAAACAGCAGGTTTCCTTTTTTAGATTTCAGGGCAAACAGCACGGAAGATTACAATGTTCAGTCTTTGAATTTAGAAGAAATAAATAAACTCATAACGGCTAAAGAAGCAAGATTTAGCCTGGTTTTGAGTGATTGCTGCAACAATCTTCCTGAATCTTCCAATGCCAAAGGCACGCCTGTTCCTGCCACCAGGGGGCCTGCACTAGACTGGAGTGATGATAATTTCAGGGCACTTTTTTTAAATCCTGTGCGCATGACTGTTATGGCAACTGCCGCCAAACCGGGACAACTGGCTACAGGTGCAAATAGTTTTGGTGGATTTTTTTCCTATTTTTTTAAAACTTCTTTGGAAACCCATTTCAGCGTATTTAAAAGAAATGTTACATGGGATAAAGTTATCAATGAAGCTGCAGAACTAACAGCAACAAGGGTTGAACAGGATTATTGCAATGAACCACATATCGAAGGAAACCGGTGCAGGCAAAATCCCTTTTTTGATCTTAGATCCGGTACTATACAATAGCAGTTATTTTTATTGATTCTCAAAACGGTAAAATAAATACGGGATACTCCCTTATTTAATTTAATAAATTTGAAAAATACATTTCAGAATATATTTATTCATGCATGCACAACACCGGTAAATTTGTATGGTAAAGCAGGTTTTTGGTGGTGCTTCTGCTAAACATTTTTTCTACCAGTTTATGTTTTTTAGGTATAACAACTATCCAATCCAGTTGTTGTTTTTCTGCAAACCAATTGATGCCACTGGTAACATCTTCCGAGAGGATTGTTTGGTATACCGGGTTAAATTCTTTAAGCAGGATACTTATGTAAAGACTTTCTACAATTTTTTCCGGGGAAGCACCGGAGTCATTGTAAACAATATTTAATACATAAAGATCAGCATTGAAGTCCTTAATTAGTTTTTTCATGGGTTCAACAGGTGTGGTTTCAATCACTTTTTCATAGTCACAGGCAAAACCTATTTTTCTTATCGGTACAAACGTTGCTTTGGGAGGCACCACTAAAACAGGATATTTAAGATGTTGTATGGTTCTTATGGTATTACTGCCTACAATGAGTTTTGTCAATGGATTTTTCCCCGACAAGCCCATAACAACCATATCAGGTGATATTTCATCACACAAAGAAACCAGTCCGTCGGTAAGCGGGCTGTTTTCAGTTTTTGTACTGATATTAATAGAAATGCGCAAGGCCGATTGTACCTTTTTTTTAAAGGCCTCCATTTCATAGTCTGAAGCCTCCTGCATTTCACCAAGATTTACAAACGGATAATCAAAACCCGAGGCTGGAATATTTAGTTCATAACAATGGTAAAGCCACAAATCAGCCCCGTAAAAAGCAGCCAGGCTCCCTGCAAAAATGGCGGCATTTTCACTTGTTTTTGAAAAATCAACCGGTGCAACGATTCTTTTCATATAAATTGATTTAATGGTACAATGTTATTCAATATTGATTTTAATGGATATGACTAAAATCAGTATTGGATATGATTTGAGCTTATACTTGTTTATTGCTTTTGTTTTTTATCCATTGATTTTTTGTGGATAACCAATATTAAAAAATCACGTTTAATTTATTAACTTAACATTCTTCTGCTGGCTCTGTTTCAAACACCTGATTTTATTGTAAACTTAAAAAATTAATCGATGACAAGTATTAAAAAATTTTTGTTGCCTGTAATGTCAACATGTTTTGCCTTCATTCTTTTTTCCTGTAACAATGATGGAGAAAAGAAAGAAGAAGTAAAAGCGGAAGAAACTGCAAAAATGGATACAGCTAAGGTAGAACAACCGGCCGCTGTTGTTTTTACCCCTTTTAAAATTATTATGATCAAACACACCGTTGCTGATTTTGAAAAATGGAAAGCAGGATATCTTGCACACGATTCGATGAGAAAAGTTTACGGCATTGCGCATTACAGGTTTGGCAGAGGAATTGATAATCCAAACATGGTTGTTGTGATTGATAAGGTTGACGACATCCGAAAAGCAAAGGATTTCACTGCCCTCCCCGATCTTAAAACTGTTATGCAAAAAGCCGGCGTAACAGGTAAGCCTGAATTTTCATTTTCGGAAGTTGTATGGAATGAGGATAAGCCGATCGATCAGAAAGACCGGGTAATGGTATCACACAAAGTGAAAGACTATGATGCCTGGAAAAAAGTTTATGATTCAGAAGGCAGCGCTAAAAGAATGGAGAACGGTTTGATAGACAGGGGGCTTGCACGCGGCGTTGATGATCCCAATATGGTTTACATTGTATTTGCCATTTCAGATATGGCAAAGGCAAAGGCCAGGATAAATTCTGAGGAATTAAAAAAAATAATGACAGACGCCGGCGTAACAGGCCCGCCACAAATTTTCTTTTATAAAATTGTAGACTGAATTTATTGATCTGTCAGCTTGATTTTTTTCATAACCAGCTCCGGCGAATTTGCTGTGGCTGGTTTTTTTATACATTTAAATTGTCTGTTGTTATACATTTCTGATGCACCTGATCATTGTTGTTTATTAGTTAAAATTCTTTTAATATCTTTTTTTATAAACAACTTCAGTTTAAATTCAATTATTATATGTGATATGCAACCCAATACAACTCTGACCATGAAAAAAATATTTATTATTTCCCTATGTTTTACAGCCATGTCATTTTCTTACTGGCAATCCGACTTTGAAAATGCCAAACAAAGAGCAACAGAAACACACCGGTTGATCATGCTCAATTTTTCGGGTTCTGATTGGTGCGGGCCATGTATTCGAATGCGCAAGGAAATATTTGACAATGACCTCTTTCTAAAAATGGCTGATACATCACTTGTACTGGTTAATGCGGATTTTCCACGGAATAAAAAAAATCAATTGACCACGCAGTTGAAGAAACAAAATGAAGCACTGGCTGATCAATACAATCCGGACGGAAAGTTCCCTTATACTCTTTTATTGGATGCAAAAGGAAATATCATCAAAACCTGGGAAGGATTGCCCAATGAAAATGCAACACAGTTTACCCGGCTGATAAAAAGTATTTGCGATGCACATAAATAACGATCCGGTTTTACTTACAGAATATAAAAGAACGGAAAGGCTGATGGGAAATTCTTTTGAATTGACTGTTGTTGCTGCTGATGAAATATGGGCTGAAGAAATGATCAATTTGGCTATTGATGAAATTAAACGCATTGAAAAATTATTGACCACGTTTGATGAAACTAGCCAGACCTGCCGGGTAAATAAATTTGCCGGAATTGCCCCGGTCAAAGTAGACAAAGAAGTATTTGACCTCATTCAACGGTCGATAAAGATTTCAGAAATTACCGATGGTGCATTTGATATTACATATGGTTCTATTGACAAGGGCCTTTGGAATTTTGACCGGTCAATGACTGCATTGCCTGATGAAAATACAGCAAGATCAATGGTTGAACTGATCAATTTCCGAAACATCCTGTTGAATACATCTGAGTATACTGTGATGCTTAAGGAAAAAGGCATGCGAATTGGTTTTGGCGGAATCGGCAAGGGATATGCAGCAGAAAAAGCAAAATCAATACTCGTAAAGCATGGAGTAAAAAGTGGAATAGTAAATGCATCCGGGGACCTTACTGCCTGGGGAACACAGGCTAGTCAGCAACCCTGGACGATTGGAATTGCAAACCCCGACAATGCCCGGTTGCCGTTCTCCTATATGAACATTACCGACATGGCTGTGGCAACTTCGGGGAATTATGAAAAATTCGTAACCATAAACGGGAAAAAATATTCACATACGATAAATCCAAAAACAGGATTGCCGGTTACCGGGATCAAAAGTGTAAGTATCTTCAGTCCGAATGCTGAAATTGCAGATGCAATGGCAACACCAGTAACCATCATGGGAATCAAAGCCGGAATAAACCTGATCAATCAAATACAACACCTGGAATGTATCATCATTGATGATAACAACAATATTTATACTTCAAAAAATATCAACTTACAATGAAACAACAAAAGATCGTGCATTATAAAATTTTGGCGCTGGCAGGCATATTAATATCAATATGTGTTACATCCTGTACGACCGTAAAAGAGTATCAAAAAAATAAATTGAACGATTCAGAAATGATCCTGGGGAACAGGAAGATTGAAAAAACAGAATTAAGTTTCCAATCATACAGGGAAGGTGCTTCCGGCGCAAATGCAGGCAAAAGTGGCGGTGGATGCGGCTGCAATTAAATCACTACATCACAACGGTCCGATAACACAGGTAGGCAATAAATAAAACCAATATTCATGAAAAGGATCTTTTTAACCGCAGCAGGTATTTTTGCATTATTACAATTGTATGCTCAAAACCCATCCGACAGTACAGGGTTTAAAAGCAGGAAATTAAAAATAGAAGAAGTCAACCTGGTATCAAGTTATTATTCACAGGATGGTAACAATGCAGCAGTAACTGGCGGCATCGGTTCAGAGAAACTTACAGACATTGCCAATGTAATTGATGTAAAACTTACACGCTATGATAAAAAATTCCGCAAGCATAGTTTTGGGGCAGAAGTTGGGATCGATCATTATACTTCTGCATCTTCCGACCAGGTTGATCTGAAAGCAAATTCTTCTGCTTCCCATGCTGATACACGTTTTTATCCATCCGTGAACTGGAGTGTTGAAAATGAAAAAAAAGGTACAACTATTGGAATCGGGTTATCAGCATCAACTGAATTTGATTACTTGTCTTTTGGTGCGAATATTAGTTTTTCTCAAAAGACTAAAAATAAGAACGGGGAACTAACTGCAAAAATTCAAACTTATTTAGACCAGGTTAGTTTAATTGTTCCGGTTGAATTGCGTAACAATCAAAACAGGGAACAAAATGATAACCGGACAGCTGCAAGGAATACTTTTGCAGGTTCCCTCTCCTATTCACAGATCAAGAATGAACGATTGCAAATCATGTTCCTGGCAGATGTCGTTCAGCAACAAGGTTATTTATCACTGCCTTTTCACCGGGTATATTTTAAAGACGCAACCGTACACCAGGAAAACCTTCCCAACAGCCGGTTAAAAATTCCCCTTGGTTTCAGGGCGAATTATTTTTTAGGAGATAAATTCATCATCAAAACATATTACCGGTTTTATACCGATAACTGGGGTTTGAACTCTCATACCGCTGATATTGAATTACCGGTAAAGATCACACCGTTTTTATCTGTTAGCCCGTTTTACAGGTTTTACAACCAGACTGCCATTAAATATTTTGCAGCTTATAAACAACATACAGTTACTGATCAATATTATACCAGTAATTATGATCTGTCAACATTCAACAGTAATTTTTACGGGGCAGGTATCAGGTTTGCCCCAACAAACGGTGTATTGGGAATTAAACATTTTAGTATGCTTGAATTACGCTACGGGCATTATACAAAAAATACAGGTATGAATTCCAACATCATTTCCATGAATATAAAATTCAAATAATAAATATTTTTGAAAATAAAAGACCCGGTATTTTCAATGCCAGGTTTTTTATTTTGTTTAATGAAATTGTTGAATAAAAGCAGTGATCAATTAACCAAACACACCTGGAAAACTGATAATAATCATATATTGCATTTCATCCCAATAATATCTTTGCGCAAAAATTGAAATATGAAAGTACCCGTTCATTATGTAAGCCCTAAGGAAGCGTTGTCAGTGATCCAGTCCAATCAGCGTGTATATATACATGGTAGTGCGCACACCCCTACCTACCTGTTGAAGCACCTTGCGTTGGAAGCTCCCCGTTTACAGAATGTTGAAATTATTTCTATAAGTGTTTATGGAGATATATTCATTGATAAACCCGAATTCAACAAACATTTTAATATAAATTCATTGTTTGTTTCTGCCAGTATACGCAATGCTGTTAAAGAAGGTTATGCTGATTATGTCCCCATATTTTTAAGTGAGATACCTGAACTGTTCAGGCAAAATATTTTGCCCATTGATGTGGCCATTGTACAGGTTTCAACACCCGATCAGCATGGATATTGCTCATTGGGTGTTTCCGTTGATGTAGCCAGGAGTGCCGTGAACACTGCAAAGATCCTGATCGCTCAGGTTAACCCCAATGCTCCGCGGACACATGGCGATGGAATGATTCACAGCAGCCGGTTTCATTCAATGGTGTATTGCGAAGATGACCTGCATGAAGCCAATTTTGGAGAAAAAGTGGGACCAAACGAGTTAAAGATCGGGGAATACATTGCAGAGTTGATCGAAGACAGGAGCACGTTACAAATGGGTATTGGCGCTATTCCTGATGCTGTTTTGAGTTGCCTGCTCAATCACAAAGACCTTGGCGTACATACTGAAATGTGTTCAGACGGGATCATTGATCTGTTTGAAAAAGACGTGATCAATAACAAGTATAAGCACATACATCCTAATAAAACCGTTTCATCTTTTGCATTGGGATCTAAAAAATTATACAACTATGTAAATGACAATCCCGCATTTGCATTCCTGGATGTTGATTATGTAAATGATCCGCATGTGATCAGGCGAAATGATAAAATGGTATCCATCAACAGCGCCATTGAAATTGATATAACCGGGCAGGCCTGTGCTGATTCTATTGGCACATACCAGTTTTCAGGTGTGGGCGGACAAATGGATTTCATGCGTGGCGCTGCTTTGAGTATCGGGGGTAAACCCATCATTGCATTGCCATCCAGGACAGCCAAAGATGTTCCGCGTATTGTACCCACTTTAAAACCCGGTGCCGGTGTTGTTACTACCAGGGCGCATATGCATTATGTGGTTACAGAATACGGTGTGGCTTACCTGTTTGGAAAGAACTTGCGCCAGCGTGCAAAAGCACTAATCAATATTGCACACCCCGATGACCGGGAGATACTGGAAAGATCCTGTTTTGAAAGGTTTAAGCAGTTTTAGGATATCGGATAAATCAAAAAAAACAGTAGAAAAATTCCTTATTATTCATTATTCAATTATTGTATAATGAATAATAAGGAATTTTCATTAAAGAATAGATTTTAAAATACATTCATCAATAAATAAGAAAATTTTATTTATTTTTTCCATCTTCAATAGCAGCATGTGCTGCTGCCAGCAATGCGATCGGAACCCTGAATGGACTGCAGCTCACATAATTCATACCCAACCTGTGAAAGAATTTTACACTGTCTGCATCTCCGCCGAGTTCACCACAGATGACAACCTACAAATGAGGCTTGGCCTTTCTGCCCCTGATGATTCCTTCCTTTACCAGTTCTCCTACCCCATCCTGGTCAATGGTCATAAAAGGATCATAAGGAAGTATTTTCAGATCGAGATACTTTGGCAGAAAACCTCCTATATCATCCCTGCTGAAACCAAAGCTCATTTGTGTAAGGTCATTCGTTCCATAACTGAAGAAATCGGCTACACCTGCCATTAACTCAGCCCGGATGGCTGCCCTCGGGGTTTCAATCATGGTTCCGTATAAGTACGGTATCTTTTTCAATTTCATCTTTTCACAAACTTCTTTATATACCCTGTCAACAATAACTTTCTGATGTGTCAATTCATTTACGGTAACCGTTACCGGTACCATGATCTCAGGGAAAGCTTTTTTACCGGCTTTGAGCAATTCTGCAGTTGCTTCCAGGATAGCCCGTACCTGCATTTCCGTTATCTCCGGGTAACTGATACCCAATCTCACTCCCCGGTGCCCAAGCATGGGATTGTTTTCATGAAGGGACAATACCCTTCTTCTCAACACATTCATACTGATGCCCAGTTCTTTACCAAGCTGCTGAAGTTTTTCTTTATCGTGCGGAACAAACTCATGCAATGGCGGATCCAGTAACCGGATCGTTACCGGGTAACCTTTCATTACGATCATGGTGTCTTTAATGTCTTTCTTTACATATATATACAATTCGTTCAACGCATCCCGCCTTTCTTTTTCTGTTTTACTAACGATCATTTTCCGGAGCAGGAATAACGGTTGTTCACTTCCTTCTCCATAAAACATATGTTCGGTACGGAACAAGCCGATCCCCTCTGCACCAAATTTCATGGCGTGTGAAGCATCTTCGGGTGTTTCGGCATTCGTACGAACGCCCATGGTTTTATACCTGGTAACCAGTTTCATGAATTCTTTATACGATTGGTTTTTATCCAGGTTAACATCAACCAGGTCCATGCTT
>JAYSWW010000409.1:0-3015 GCA_043717805.1 Ferruginibacter sp. | reverse complement strand
GCAACACAGCAATGGCGATCATTTTATAGGGATTTATAAGGAAGGGCAGGAATAATTAAACATGAATGCCTTTAATGACATTCAGTATTTTTCAGTCTTGTTTTTAATGCTCATAATTCATGAAGAAGTATGTTGTTATTGTTGCAGGGGGCAGTGGAAGCCGGATGAATTCGGCCATTCCAAAACAATTCTTATTGCTGAAGGGGAAGCCCGTACTGTATTATTCCATCAGCACTTTTTTGAAAGCATATGATAATATCACAGTGATCCTGGTATTGCCGGCAGAACACATTGCTGCAGGTGAAGAAATTGTTGCTACATATTTTTCCGAATCAGGGATACAACTAACAACCGGCGGACATACCAGGTTCCATTCTGTTCAAAACGGGTTGCAATTAGTTGAAAAGGATAGTATCGTTCTGGTTCATGATGCTGTTCGATGTATGATCAGCACCGATCTGGTACATCGTTGTGTTGAATCTGCACTTGAGCATGGATCTGCTGTACCGGTGATTTCTTCAAAAGACAGCGTGCGCATACTTACTGAAAATGGCAATGAAGCAATTGAACGGAATCAAGTAAAACTTGTACAAACGCCACAGGCATTTAACAGCAATATCTTACTTCCTGCTTTTAAAACCATATTCAATGAAAAGTTTACAGATGAAGCAACTGTGGTAGAAGCATATGGGCAAAAAGTACAACTGGTACAGGGTGAAGACAGCAATATAAAGATAACGATGCCTGTAGATTTGCTCATAGCTGAAAAACTACTTGATGAAAGAATTTTGTAAGAATATATTGAAGCAGATCGGAGTCTACCATCCTTTACAATCATTTTACCGGCAAATTATTTTTTCATTCCTGAATAAAAAATACAAGTGGCAATATAGAAAATATAAGGGAAGTGGTTTTTGCTGTAATGTTTGTGGAGCAACTTATAATAAATTCGTTCCCGGTCACCCTTCTCCGGAAAACAGACATGCACTTGAAGCCAATCAAGTTATAGCAGGTTATGGTAACAATGTTTTCTGTCCAAATTGTTTATCTACTTCCAGGGAAAGGCTTGTAATCGGTTTGCTGAATGATAAACTGTCGGTAGAAGGTAAAAAAATACTGCATCTTTCTCCTGAAAAAAATATCTACCGGTATCTAAGTTCCGGGGCGAATGTAACAACAGCAGATCTGTTACCCGGCTTTTACAAAACGATCGACGGGCTGGTGCAAAAGCAGGATGCAACTAAATTCAGTTATGCCGACCATAGTTTCGACCTGGTCATTGGCAACCACATTCTCGAGCACATTCCCGATGACTATAAAGCGATGAAAGAAATTTACCGGGTGCTGAAACCCGGCTCGGGCGCTGTTTTGCAAGTTCCATATTCAGAAACAAATACTGAAACCATTGAATCGCCGGGAATCAATGACCCGGAAATGCAATCAAAATTGTATGGACAAAAAGACCATGTCCGGATTTATGCATTGAAAGATTATGTTACCCGTCTTCAGCATACAGGTTTTTTGGTTTCTGTTATTCCTTATTCAGACCTTCATACTTATTATCCGAATGCAATACAGAAAGGCGAATGTTTTTTATTGATCAGGAAACCCGGTTAAGGCTTGATCAGTTTTACAAGGGCAGGTAACCTGTTAAATCTTACAAAAGGGTATGGTTGATTTTCGCCGGAAAATTTTTCGTAGAAATAAGCAATGCCCGGAATGTCTGAGCCTTCAAAATCCAGGACGATGTTTTCATCAGCAAATTCTTTGATTATTTCATTGTATAAAAAATAATTGGCCAGCAGCTTTTTCCCTTCAGGTAAAATACATGAGATGATATTATAGATACGTTTGTCATCTTTTAATAATAAAATCAGTGCCAGTAATTTATCATCGTCTTGTTTATAAACTTGCCTGATGATGATTCGCCCTTTTTCTGAATAATATTTACAAAGTGTTTCAAAATGAATAAAATCATCCGTTGAAAATGAAGGAAGGCGGCTGTGGTATAGTTCTTTGTATATATCTATGGCTTCTGAATAGTTTTGAGAATGGGAATAGCGCAATGAAAATTTAGTTAGCCTGCTCAATCGTTGCCTGATATATGGATCGTAATTTTTATAAATATTTTCATACCCGGATCCGAGCTTTAATATAAAATTGTTTCGCATCGATGTTTCCAACGCATCAGCAAAGGTTTCGTTGCTGTTTGAATAGTTAAAGGTTATTTCAGCAAATTTAAAATGCCTGAAGACCAGGTCTATGAAGCCTTTTGTTGTTTCAACGGATAATAGTTTTCTGAAAAAGATCCCGCCCTGTTGTAAAAAGGCGGGCTGATAAAGATACCGGATCGCCAGTTTTTTTTTCCAGGTCAATGGCATCACCGCTTCATAATCATTCAGTACTATGGCATCCCAGTTTGCTGACATAGAATCCAGGTAAGCTGATTCTGCATATATCAATCCGTTCAGGGAATTCCTGATACAATCATCCCACTTGTTCTTATCAATTTCTTTATATGTGAGATAGGTAAGGTTCAATGTTTAAAAAGGGCTTTGCGGGAATATTTTTTTGATTGATATATTTTGTATGTCAATACTGAAAACGATGTTTTTTAAAAATCTTTTTTCAGGTATGGTAGATTTAAAATAATCGTTGTACACTTTGCTGTATAAAATAGGAATATAAACATTCAATACATTTTTAAACAGTGATAACTGAAGCCCGGCATCGTATAAAAATCTACCTGTTCCTGCGTCTTTTTTCCAGGCTTCTGCATAGGTTCCGATATCAACAAATATTTTCAAAGGGATTTTTACGGGTAACAATTCCAATGGGTTTATTTGTTTGGGAATACTGGTTGTAAGATTCACAGCACTCAGCCAATCATCTGTTTTTCCGATCTTACTGCTCAGGTAATCTGTTCTTACTTTAAATCCGCCATCCCTGATCATGATCTGTTGTGATGAGAATTTTTCAAATTCATTTCTGCCAAAAAAGTAATTGCTGTAAGTA
>JAYSWW010000408.1:0-19867 GCA_043717805.1 Ferruginibacter sp. | reverse complement strand
ATATTTCCGTTTATTTTGTTTATGAGGTTTCTAACTTGGTTTTTTTGTAAATACGATCCATTGGGTTGATTGTTTTTTTCCAGGTTGTTATTGTTGAAATTGATTGTTTTTGTATTTCCTGCAGTTGAATTGGGATTACTTAAATCTGCTTTGACCTTATTGAGATTTTTTGCTGTATTTTCTGAGGTTACCCTTGAATCATTGATTTTATTACTAAATAACAGATTGGTATTTGAAGCCTTAACCGGGAGCAGGTTATTTATTGCCAAAGTTGTGGCTTTTATTCCTTTGTTTGAACCCTGGTTATTATTTGACAATCCAATATATGTAACAGATGAAATGAGCAAGGCCCAGATAGCGAGTGAAGGCCATTTACGCCCCGGATGCAGGTCGTTGTAGATGCTGTGCCAGATTCTTCTTGAAGGATACATTCTGAAATTATCTGTGCTTTCTTTCAAAAACTGTTCAAAATTGTCAGGGTTAAATTTCTTTTCCATCTTTCACAAAAAGCTTTGTAAGTTATTGGTCATTCAAAAAATGATTTTCAACTGTTGTTAAATTATCAATTATCTGGTTGATACAGAAGCCGCATAGATTATTTTCGATGCAGGCTTTTGCAATATTCTCTTTTTTATTAAGATATCTTCCAGCATTGCTTTGGCCCTGGTATATTGGCTCCTGCTGGTACTTTCTTCTATCTCAAGCATTGTTGCAATTTCTTTATGTGAATATCCTTCTATAGCATAAAGGTTTAAAACTGTTTTATATCCCATAGGCAACATCCTTATACATTCCACCACCTGCTTTGCCTGCATGATGGATGGGATCATATCTTCCCTGACATATATACTGTTGGCGTGAATGATATCAACACAATCAGAGAACTTTTTATTTTTCTTTAAAACATTGATGCAGGTATGAACAATGATCCTCCTGATCCAGCCTTCCAATGCCCCTTCATTTCTATATTGGTGTAATTGTGTAAAGATCTTAATAAAGCCCTCCTGCAACATATCTTCAGCATCTTCCCTGTTTTTGGCAAACCGATAGCACACTCCCAGCATTTTGGGGCTGAATTTATTATAAAATGCCTCCTGGGCAGAAGCATTGTTCTTTATACTTCCGGCAAGCATTTGCTCTTCGGTCATAATAGTAAGGTTTTGTGCACTATAAATATAGACAATATTGTTTTACCCCATGCTGCATTTGAGGTAAAAACACCTGGATTTTAACATTCAGGCGTTTTTTGGTATGTAACTGAAAGGTTCATTTTAAATGGCAATTACTTATTTTACAGATTCCGGAGAATACCAATTGAATATTTTTCATATTTTTATTACCATTTAACTGTTAAATTATTTTTGACAAGGGGACAATTTTGCATAAACAAATCAAATTAGATTTTTTTAAAATGAATTTTTTTTTGACAATGAATTTGATTTTGCCATCACAATCAACAACATATGTTTAAAAAAAACTGCACGTTGTTGTTTTTACTTTTCCTGGCCGCAATGCCATTGCTGTATTCTTTTTATGCCATTTTTGAAAAGAAAATGATTGAATACAGGATGGAGAAGAAATTGGCAAAGGGAAATTTACAAACTATTACACTTGAGGCTTCTTCGGTAGTATGGATGGAAAAAAACAAGGAAATTCTTGTAAGCGGAGAGTCATTTGATGTAAAATCAATGAGTAGGTCAGGTAATAATATTGTTTTCACCGGGTTGTTTGATCTTTGGGAAAAAGATCTCAAAAAAAAGCTGGAAGCATATCAGCATTCCGAAAAGAGATCATCGTCTACAGCCAATTCAATGGTTTTGTTGATGATCTTACATTACTGCCAGGTAGCAGAATCTATTAATATTATTGTTCCTTTTGTTATACAAAAAAAACCTGCCAGGGAAGAGAACCAGGATAAAATCCGTTCTTTATACACTGATATCATCATTCCTCCCCCACGTATTTTTTGATCTTTCTGAATTTATTTTATGACTTCTCTTATTTAAGGAGATATCATGCTTTTATTTTTACCAAACTTTATAAAATTAATATGAAAAAAATATTCATGCTTCATGCATTTCTGTGCATATCCATTTTCATTTTTGCCCAGGAAAAAAAGGCTGTCATTACTGATAGCAGCCTGAATGAAATAAATTTAAATGAAATAACAATTGCAGCTACCCGATTTGCCGAACACAAAAAAAACATCCCGCAACAGGTATTAACGATCAATGCAAAAAAGATGTCTTTTTATAACCAGCAAACAACCGCTGAATTACTTTCACAAACCGGGAGTGTATTGGTTCAAAAAAGCCAGTTGGGTGGCGGAAGCCCGATCATTCGCGGCTTTGAGGCGAATAAGGTGTTACTAGTTGTAGATGGTATAAGAATGAACAATGCTATATTCAGGGGTGGCCACTTGCAAAATGTTATTACAATGGACAATACCATACTGGATAAAACAGAAATTCTTTTTGGTCCTTCTTCTGTTATGTATGGCAGCGATGCCCTTGGTGGTGTTATCAGTTTTTATACAAAAAAACCGATTTTATCTGAAACTTCAGGGAAAAATATTTATTCCGGAAATGCTTTCATCAGGTACGCTTCTGCTTATAATGAGCAGACAGGTCATATTGATTTCAATATAGGAGGAAAGAAATTTGCCTCGTTAACCAGTTTTACTTATTCAGATTTTGGTTACCTGAAACAGGGATCTGATTATTATAATAAATTCCCAAACTGGGGGAAAAGAAATTTTTATGTAGATCAATTCAACGGTGTTGATTCAATGGTTGCAAATAGCAATGTAAGCAAACAAGTACCAACGGGATATAAACAATATGATCTCCTGCAAAAATTTTTATTTAAGACCGGTAAAATAGAAAACGTTTTTAATTTCCAGTATTCAACTTCTTCCGATATTAACCGTTACGACAGGCTAACAGAAACCAATGGCTCCGGTATAGCAAAAAGTGCCGAATGGTATTACGGGCCGCAAATACGTTTATTGGCATCGTGGGCTGTCAATTTAACCGGTTCGGTTATATATGACCAGGCACAAATTACCACAGCTTACCAACAGGTTGAAGAAAGCCGTCACAATCGTAATTACAGAAGTACAAAAAGAAATAATCGTATTGAAAAATTAAATATTGGCAGCGTGAATGCAGATTTTTCTAAGAAGATCAAAAAAATTGAACTTGGTTATGGAGCAGAAATTACATATAACAAAGTCAGGTCTGATGCTTATTCAGAAAATATTACAACAGCTGTTCAAAGTCTGCTGGATACGCGTTACCCGGATGGGGGTAGTAATACACAATCATATGCGGCATATCTGACAGGATTGTATAAAATTTCTGATAAAATAATTGTAAATGCCGGAATGCGTTATACACACAACAGGTTGTATTCAAAGTTTAATGATAAAACATTTTTCCCTTTTCCGTACAACGATATCGAACAATCATCGAATTCAATTACCGGAAATGCAGGGTTGGTATTGTTGCCCGCTGCCGGCTGGAAGATTGCTGCGCTGGTTTCAACCGGGTTTCGTACACCCAATGTAGATGATATGTCGAAAGTTTTTGAAAGCGGTGGAGGAACTCTCATTATACCAAATCCGGCCATTAAACCCGAAAAGACCATTAATTATGAACTAAGTATTTCCAAAAATATAAAGAACCGGTTCCAGGCAGGTGCCACGGTTTGGTATACCGATTATCACGATGCATTGAGTACTGATTTTTCAACTTTTAACGGATCTCCAACGATTGTTTACAATGGAACAACCAGTAATGTAGTTACAGTTGTAAATAAGAATGCTGCTTTTGTATGGGGCATTGGAGGAAACATCGTTGCTGACATAAACAAACACTTTTCTTTTTCTTCTGTAATAAATTATACATATGGAAGGATAAAGGAAAGTCCTGTTAACTATCCATTGGACCATGTTGCACCTTTATTTGGTAAATCAAGTATTATAGCAAAGTTTGGGAAATTTACAGGTGAAGTTTTTGCTTTGTACAATGCTGCAAAAGATTCAGCCAACTACAATCTTCGCGGGGAAGACAACCAGCAATACAGCGCAGACATCGTTCACGGATTTACACCTGCGTGGATAACAGCAAATTTCCGGACGGCATACGAGATCAATAAATATGCAACCTTACAATTTGCTGTTGAAAATGTTTTAGATAAATTTTACAGGGTATTTGCTTCGGGGTTAAGTGCCCCCGGAAGGAACTTTGTAATAACTGTCAGGGCCAAACTTTAGACTTATTTATTGGTTTTATTACAACAATTCCTGAAAATAAAAAGAGGGCTTTTCTTAACCGGGAAAGCCTCTTTTTATGTTGTATGAATACATCAATTCAAGATCACTTCTGGAATTTAACTCTTTTTTCTTTTCAAACTATCAGCAGGGTAATTTGCTTTCATACTGTCTCTTAATGCAATAACCCAATTGGCTAATAATAGTTTTTTATTTTCATCTAATTTGGCATTGCGATGAATAACCGTATAAGATGATAAAGGCATTTCATCTTCCTTCACCTGTTTGCTTATCTCTTCCAGTTTTTTAAATTTTCTTCTGATGCTATAACTTCCAAATTCAGAAAAATTCAATTCATCTTTTCCTTCTTCAATATGATTTTCCAGCCAAAGCGCAAAAGGTTGAATTTTAGCATACCATGGATAAGAAGTGTTGTTACTGTGGCAGTCATAGCAACTTGTTTTTAATACATTTTGAACATCCGGGGGCACATTGTGCGCTAGCGTAATGTCATTTGAATTGATCGATGCAGAAACATTTTTTGTTGGTTTTGGGTAAAACTGAATTAACAACAATGCTATGAGTAACGTGTAAAAAAGTATTTTAAAAAAACGTTTCATTTATAAAAATTTAAATTAAAACATTGCCTGTCATCTGTTCCGGGATACTAATTTCCATCATTTTTAGAATAGTTGGTGCAATATCTCCCAGTTTTCCGGGTTTTATATTTCCTTTCCAGGCATTGTCAATAATAAAAAGGGGAACAGGGTTTAATGTATGAGCAGTATTGGGTGTTCCATCTTCATTGATTTCATAATCAGCATTGCCATGGTCTGCAGTAAGAAATATGGTGTAATCATTTTCCAATGCAGCCGTTACAACTTTTTCAACACATTTGTCAACCGTTTCAACCGCTTTGATCACTGCTTCCCAAACTCCTGTATGCCCTACCATATCAGCGTTTGCAAAGTTCAGACAAATAAAATCCGGGTGTTTCGTATTGATCTGGGGCAAAATGGCTTCTGCAACTTCATACGCACTCATTTCGGGTTTCAGGTCATACGTGGCAACTTTGGGCGATTGTATCATGATCCTTTCTTCTCCCTTAAAAGGTGTTTCCCTTCCACCGCTGAAGAAAAAACTCACATGCGGATATTTTTCGGTTTCGGCTATGCGTAATTGCGTTTTGTTTTGTTGTTCGAGGATTTCTCCCAAGGTGTTTTTCAGGTCATCTGTTTCAAAGATTACATTCACATCTTTAAAATTGTGATCATATTCAGTCATGGTTGTATAATGCACATTCAGTTTATGCATATTAAATTCGGGGAAATCTTTTTGAGTAAGTACTTCGGTTATTTCCCTGCAGCGGTCGGTCCTGAAATTAAAACACAAAACGGCATCATTTTCTTTGATGGATGCATCTTTGACAGCATCATTGATGATTGGCCTGATAAATTCATCAGTTACTTTTTCTGCGTATGATGATTCTATTGATGCAATCAAATCCGTTGAACTGTTCCCGGTTCCAAGTTTCATTGCATCGTAAGCGATCTTGACTCTTTCCCATCTCTTGTCCCTGTCCATCGCATAATAGCGACCTGTAATAGTAGCTATTTTACCAACAGTTTTATTCATATGAATCTGCAGATCTTTTATAAACTCCAACCCTGACTTTGGATCTGTATCACGGCCATCAGTAAATGCATGTACCAATACCTGTTGTAAATTATTGTCAGAACATACAGTTAAAATTTCTTTCAGGTGATTGATATGGGAATGAACACCGCCGTCACTAACCAATCCAACCAGGTGCAAAGTTTTTTGTTGGTTTTTAGCATAATTGATGGCATTCAACAGAACCTGGTTTTGCTGAAATTCCATTGTTTTAATGGCTACATTTATGCGTTGCAATTCCTGGTAAACAATTCTGCCGGCACCCAGGTTCAAATGGCCCACTTCACTGTTACCCATCTGTCCGTCTGGCAGCCCTACTGCTTCTCCACAGGTGATTAAAGTCGTATTAGGATATTTATTATATAAGGAACTGACAAAAGGTACATGGGAATTTTGTATGGCATCGCTTCTTTTAACCTTTCCAAGCCCCCATCCATCCATGATAATTAATATTGTTTTCTTACTTTTCATACTGTAAAACTAAAACATTGCAGCAAATAGCATTTAATAATTGTCATATTAACAACAATTAAATGAAAATATCTGCAATTTTGTTTCTGTTGGCACGTTTTTAGACTATATCAATTGGATCAAATCAAATATTATGAAACGCATCTTTACAATCATTTCAGTCATTGGAATTTTAAGTTCTTTTTCAGTTCTTCCGGGAATTGATGAAATCATCAATGCATTGAAGAACGGCAACTCGTCTGAAATAGCAAAATATTTCGACAACACTGTTGAGATTGGATTGCCTGATAAAAGCAACAGTTATAGTAAAAGCCAGGCAGAAGTTGTAATAAGGGATTTTTTCAGCAACAACCCGGTGAAAAGTTTTGAGGTATTACACAAGGGTGAGAATTCAGGGTCTCAATATTGCATAGGTAAACTGATCACCAAAAATGCTTCATACAGAACGACTGTTTTTATGAAGCTAAAAGGAAACATACAAACCATTCAGGAAATAAGAATTGAAAACCAGTAATTTTTAGTTTATAATAATTTCAAAACTCCCTTTGGGGAGTTTTTTATTTTAAGCAGTTTTTTTCGGTTCAATTTGTAGCTTTGTTTGTATGAATTACAATGAACAATTAAACCAGCTTATTAAAAATGCTTTATCAGAAGATATCGGGGATGGGGATCATTCTACCCTGAGTTGCATTGATAAAAAAGCAACCGGCAAAGCCGTATTAAAAATTAAGCAGGATGGAATTTTAGCAGGGGTGCAGGTTGCAGAGTACATTTTCCGGTATATGCAGCCTGATGTTCTTTTCAACCGTTTTAAGAATGACGGAGATCAAATGTCTTATGGCGAAACGGCTTTTGAAGTACACGCCGATGTGCATACCATACTTCAGTGCGAAAGGCTGGTTCTGAATTGCATGCAAAGAATGAGCGGCATTTCAACACTTACAGGAAAATATACCCAAAAACTAAAAGGATATAAAACAAAATTGTTAGACACACGTAAAACCACGCCCAATTTCCGGCTGCTGGAGAAAGAAGCAGTGCGTATAGGCGGTGCCGTAAACCACCGGTTTGGTTTGTATGATATGATAATGCTAAAAGACAACCATATAGATTATTGCGGTGGTATTGAAGCTGCAATTAATAAGGCCTGTCATTATGTGCAGATCAATAAACCAGGATTGAAGATCGAAGTGGAAACGAGGAATATTGAAGATGTAAAAAAGGTTTTGGCAACAGGAAAAATTGACCGCATTATGCTGGATAATTTTACGCCGGCTCAAATTTCAGAGGCATTAACCCTTGTCAACGGGCAATATGAAACAGAAGCCAGCGGCGGCATCAATTATGAAAATATAGAAGCCTACGCTGCAACCGGGGTTGATTATATTTCAAGCGGCGCAATCATACACCAGGCTGTTAGCCTCGACCTGAGTTTAAAAGCGATCATTGTATAAATAATAGTCATGGCAAAAAATAAGTTCTCCTCTTCAGGTATTGTATATTCTACCGATCCCGGCTTCACTTCTTTTTATGATGATGAAACGCAAAGCAGCAGTCTTCCTGCGGGGGAACAAAAATTAAGGATCAGGCTTGATAAAAAACACCGTGCAGGTAAAGCAGTTACACTGTTAGAAGGATTTTCAGGCAGCAACCCGGAAAAAGAGGAGATCGGTAAAAAACTGAAGACTTTCTGTGGTAGCGGCGGCAGTGTTAAGGATGGCGAAATCATAATCCAGGGTGATCAGCGGGATAAAGTATTGCAATGGCTTTTAAAAAATGGTTATAAACAAGCCAAAAAAGTTTGATAAAATAACTCCTCTCATTGATTTTGAAAATAAAGATACCTCCTGTTATTATTGAATCTGAGGTATTAATTCCGTGGCATTTGAGGCAAATGAAGAACTGAGGCTCTAAAATTGCAGCACAACAGATTATTTTGATTATTTTTGTAACAAATTGCAAACCATGATTTCTAAAATATCAGGTGGCGTTAAAATAAGCGTAGAAACATTTTATCAACCGGAATATAGTAACCCGCTGAACAGTGAGTTCATGTTTGCATATAAGATCACTATTGAAAACAACAATGATTTCCCGGTTAAATTATTACGCAGGCACTGGCATATTTATGACAGTGAGGGAAGCATGAGAGAAGTGGAAGGAGAAGGAGTTGTAGGGATACAACCTGTAATTGCTCCTGCCGCATCCTATCAATATATAAGTGGCTGTAACCTGAGATCTGAAATGGGAAAAATGCATGGAACCTATTTACTGGAAAATGCGAATAATAAGAACACTTTTGATGTGGCCATACCTGCATTTGAAATGCACGCTCCTTTTAAGATGAATTGATCTTTTTGTGGATTTTTTTGTGTACCTTTCACCTGATCCTCTTGGTTATTACATCGATTGTAAATTCAAAAAATAATTTACAAGGGATAAAATTTATTACAAAGATTCAATATGTCTAAGATCATTTTCAATAATAAGAACAACGAATTCTATCAGTCACTTAAAACGAGTGTTGACAATTACTTCCTTAAAAATAACATCCAAAAGACCGGCGATTGGAGGTTGTATTTAAAATCATTTATTTTGCTTGGATCTTCCATTGCAATTTATGCCTCATTGATGTTGGTAAAAATGAATGTTTTACCGGCTTTGTTGCTTTGCGGATTGTTGGGATATTTACTCGCATGTATTGGCTTTAGCGTTATGCATGATGCAAATCATGGCAGCTATTCCAATAATCCTTTGTTAAATGATGCCATGGGATTAACGGCAAATGCACTGGGTGCCAATTCTTATTTCTGGAAACAAAAACACAACATAATACATCATACATATACAAATGTTGATGGTATTGATGATGACATTGCCAAAAGCCCTATCATTCGTCAGTGTGAATCACAAAAATGGGTTCCGGCACACAAGGTTCAGCACTTATACCTACCATTTGTGTATTCACTTTCTTCTATATTCTGGATATTTATCATGGATTTTACCAAATATTTCAGCCATAAGATCTATACAACCCAGGCCTGGAAGATGACAACCAAGAATCATATTATTTTCTGGGCTACCAAAGTTTATTATGCCATTTTTTATATTGCTTTGCCAATGATGGTTTGGGGCTGGCAAGGCTGGCTCATCGGGTATTTTACAATGAATATTGTTTTGGGGCTTACCCTTTCCCTGGTTTTTCAATTGGCACACGTAGTTGAAATAACTGAATTTGAACACATCGGCCTCGATGAAACGAAACACGTTGAAACAGCATGGGCAGAATTTCAGTTAAAGACAACAGCTAATTTCGCCATGAATAATAAATTTATCTCCTGGTGTGTGGGGGGATTGAATTACCAGATCGAGCATCACCTTTTTCCAAAAGTAAGCCACGTACATTACAATGCGATCAGCAAAATTGTTCAGGAAAAATGCAAAGAATTTAACCTTCCTTATAACAATTACCGCACCATGAGTGAAGCGCTGGCATCTCATTTCAGGGTTATGAAGATGCTGGGACACAAACCTTCACAGCAATCATTGCAGGCCCAGGCAGCCTAATGGTCTATGGTTTGTATTTTGCCTTTTCAAAAATTGTTTCTGCCGGCATTTTCATCAGGTCAGCCAGGCTGGTCTCCGGTTTTTTTTCCATGAATTTTTTTACAATCTGCCAGCCTGCAAATGATCCGATGTTGCCAGGAGCGTCTTCTCCCAGTTCCTGTGTTTTTGGACCTTCTCCAACATAATTTTTAATGATGTTATTATCAATGTTCTGTAATAAACTGTTTTTAATAAAAAGATCCCAGATCCGGGCTTCAGCTTTATAACAATCATTCATTTGTTTTTCTGTATAACCCAATAACCTGTATTCCGGTTCTGAAGGTAATAGTTTGCTGAGCATATAAAGCCTTTTTCCTTTTTCTACCATTTGTATTACCAGGCTTTGATCTTCATTTTTTTCGGGATACATATCCAGAACTAAATTTTTCATACAGTTTATAACGATGTATTCCGGTGTAAACCGGCTGCTGATATAGCCTGCATAAACTTCCTGTACAATGGGCATGCTGTACATAGAGAAATCTTTCCCCAGGTGCGCATGTAAACCCACCAGCAAAGCATCGTCTGTAAGCCCGTCTCCATAACCATCCAGCGGTCCGATATAAGTTATGATCTTATTGGGTGCTTTGTATGCCGGAAAATAATAATGAAGAAATTGTAATCCTTTTTTGACTTGTTTTTCATAGGGAGTAAAATCTGCAAACAATTTTTGTGATGAATCAAACACATTTCTGTATGCATTTATAAATCCCTTTACATAGCCTGTAGTGCTGTCAGCAGATAGAGAAGGGTCTGCATTCAATATCTTGTATAAGAAGTTTTCACCAAAGGACGGATACTTTGAGATCAACTGATCGAGTTGTACAGAAAGGTTATTGCTGTTAAGTGCAAACAGGTCCTTCTCAAAACGATGGGTTGATAATTCAATCCTGATTTCAGAAACATCCGGTTCTTTTTTTTGACCGCAGGAAAAAAGCAGGGATGCCAGCCATAAACTTATTATCAAACGCATATATGAATAATTTAACTTTGTGAAGGAAATTTTTTCCCGGTGATCATAAAGTTAAAACAGCTATAGACAACAGATGAAAATATTTTTGGCGCAACAGAATTATCACATCGGCAATTTTGAAAGCAATACAAAGAAGATCATTGATGCCATTGAAGCTGCAAAACAACAGGGTGGCGATGTGGTTGTATTCAGTGAACTCTCCATCTGTGGTTATCCTCCAAGGGATTTTTTATATTTCAATGATTTTATTGATAAATGTTACCAGGCAATTGATTCAATTAAATTACATGCAGATGGCATTGCGGTTTTGGTTGGTGCCCCACAAAGAAACAATGTAATTGAAGGGAAAGACCTTTTCAATGCAGCTTATTTCCTGGCAGATAAACAAATTAAACAGGTCATTCACAAAACCTGCTTACCTACTTATGATGTTTTTGATGAAGACCGTTATTTTGAACCCGCCCATGAATGGAATATAATTGAATACAATGGTAAAAAACTAGCCGTCACCATTTGTGAAGATATCTGGAACCTCGGCAACAATCCATTGTACAACTACTGCCCGATGGATAAAATGATGGGGCAGAATCCCGATGTTATGATAAACCTGTCAGCATCGCCATTTGATTATACACATGATGAAGACAGAAAAGCTGCAGTGAAAGCCAATGTTATCAAGTATAAGCTCCCGATGTTTTATTGCAATGGAGTTGGCAGCCAGACAGAAATTGTTTTCGACGGAACTTCATTGGTTTTTGATAAAGATGCAAATCTTTGTGGAAGACTGGCAAGTTTCATGGAAGATCTCCAATCTTTTCAACTGAATGATGACGGAACCATTGAAGGGAATATCATTGAACCTGCTGAAAAAATTTCCAATACTGATCTCAATCCCATATCACTTGAAGAAGGCCTTAACATCGATCATATTTATGAAGCGCTTGTAATGGGTATTCGTGATTATTTTTCCAAAATGGGTTTTAAAAAGGCCATCATTGGAAGCAGTGGGGGAATTGACAGTGCAGTAACACTTGCCCTCGCCTGTAAAGCACTTGGAAGTGAAAATGTGCATGCCATTCTAATGCCTTCACCTTATTCATCCATTCATTCTGTAAAAGATGCAGAACAACTGAGTTTAAACCTTTCAAACAGGTATGACATCATCCCGATAAAAAATATTTATGAAGATTTTTTACATGAACTGAAGCCTTTTTTTAAAGACCTGCCATTTGATATTGCTGAAGAAAATATCCAAAGCCGCACCAGGGGCAACCTATTGATGGCCATGGCAAATAAATTCGGTTATATTTTACTGAATACTTCTAACAAGAGCGAACTTGCAACGGGTTATGGTACTTTGTATGGTGATATGGCAGGCGGATTGGGCGTTTTGGGGGATTGTTATAAACTGCAGGTATATGAATTGGCTAAATACATAAATAAAATTAAAGAGATCATTCCTATAAATATTATCAGCAAACCACCGAGCGCAGAACTTCGGCACGACCAGAAAGACAGCGACAGCCTGCCGGAATATGATATCCTGGATAAAATTTTGTATCAATATATTGAACAGGCTAAGGGGCCGGATGAAATTAAAAGCCAGGGTTTCGATGTAGTATTGGTTGACCGCGTATTAAAAATGGTGAACATCAATGAATATAAACGCAACCAGTTTTGTCCCATCATCCGCGTTTCCCCGAAGGCTTTTGGCGTTGGAAGAAGAATGCCCATTGTGGGAAAATATCTTTCTTAAATTTTTTCAACAACCACAGCAGTTCCATACGCCAATACTTCGGTGATACCCGACATTACATCATTGGCATCATAACGCATATTGATAATAGCATTGGCGCCACGTTCATTGGCGTGTTGTACCATGTATTGAAAAGCTTCTTCCCTGGTTTTTTCGCACAGTTCAACATAAATGGAAAGTTGTCCACCAAACAATGATTGTATCCCGCCTCCAATATTGCCTAATAAACTCCTGCTCCGAACCGTAATGCCCCGTACAATACCCAGGTGTTTGGTTATACGATAACCTTCCAGTTCGGTTGATGTAGTTATAAGTTGTGTATCGATCATTGAATTTTTTCTTAAAATTAATGTATTGTTTCATTAAAATTTCAAGGTATTCCGGAGAAATATTGAAACACAGCGGCACTGCGACACAGAGACACGAAGTTGTCGAGTTTCATTTTTTTCTTTTTCTCCGTGCTGCTGTGCCTCCGTGCCTTTGTGTCCCAAAATAATTCGCATTTTAACAAAGTTTTCTTGCAATCAGTAAAACGGCTAAATTTTTGATAATAGCATTGTTTGTAATTTGCAGTTCAACCGGAAGATTCATTTTAAATTTTCATTTCCTTTGCACATAAAAGAACAAAGAAATTAGTTGGGCTTTATATTAATACTTAATTTAACCATTTTAAAGTTGTCGATCTTTTTGGAAATTTTATAAATACCTCAAAGGATTTATTAAAAATATAAATATGTTACAAACTGCAGAAGATATCCGTTTATTAAATGAAAAGATCAGTTATTCATCAGCATTTATTACGCGGATCAATGATGAATTGGGAAAAGTCATCGTGGGCCAGCAAACAATGATTGAACGTTTGCTCATCGGTTTATTAAGCAATGGGCATATTTTACTGGAAGGTGTTCCCGGGCTTGCAAAAACCCTGGCTATTAAATCCCTTGCACAAACTGTTAAAGCAGATTTCAGCCGGATACAGTTTACTCCCGACTTATTGCCTGCCGACGTAGTAGGTACGATGATATACAACCAGGCAAAGAATGAATTTTTTGTCCGCAAGGGGCCTATATTTTCAAATTTCATCCTGGCTGATGAAATAAACAGGGCTCCTGCAAAAGTTCAAAGTGCTTTATTGGAAGCCATGCAGGAACGGCAGGTAACCATTGGCGATACGAGTTATAAACTGCAGGAACCATTCCTGGTATTGGCAACTCAAAATCCTATAGAACAGGAAGGAACATATCCTTTGCCGGAAGCACAGGTTGACAGGTTTATGCTGAAAGTTGTTATCATGTATCCAACAAAATCTGAAGAACAGCTGATCATCCGTCAGAATACCCTGGGATTGGTAACGCCTGTTATCAATGCCGTTGCATCCTCTGCAGAGATCATTACAGCTAGAGAATTGGTAAGGCAGGTTTATGTAGATGAGAAAGTGGAGAATTACATCCTCGACATTGTATTTGCAACCCGGTTCCCTGAAAAATACAACCTTGCAAAACTGAAGCCACTAATAAGTTTTGGAGGCTCTCCAAGGGCAAGTATAAACCTGGCGTTGGCTGCCAAGTCTTATGCTTTCTTAAATAAAAGGGGATACGTAATTCCGGAAGATGTTAGAGATATCTGTAAAGATGTATTGCGACACAGGATCGGACTTACCTATGAAGCAGAAGCAGAAAGTGTAAATGTGGAACAGGTAATTGACGAGATATTGAAAACAGTGAATGTACCCTGACACCTGATCTTAATATTCAATGTAAATAATTAAAATTTCAGTTACTGTTGTTTAAAAGGAATAAAAATATTGAACCCGTTGCCGCTCAGTCTTCTTTTTCAGGAAGTACGGGGTTATTGACCACAACTGAATTATTGAAAAAAGTCCGTGAACTTGAAATTAAAAGCAGGAAAATAACAACCCATCTTTTTACCGGGGAATATCATTCTGCATTTAAAGGAAAAGGGATGAGTTTCAGGGAAGTAAGAGAATACACTGCGGGCGATGATATCAGATTCATTGATTGGAATGTAAGCGCCCGGTTCTCTCATACTTTTACTAAATTATTTGAAGAAGAAAGGGAACTTACCTTAATGTTGTTAATAGATACAAGTACTAGTAATTTATTTGGAACCACCGGCAAAAGGAAAAAGGAACTGATAACAGAAATTGCAGCAGTACTGGCTTTCAGCGCTGTCACAAACAATGATAAAGTGGGAGTGATCTTTTTCAGCAATAAGATTGAAAAATACATTCCACCCAAAAAGGGCAGAACGCATGCCTTGTATATTGTAAGGGAAATGCTTACAGTGGAACCAAGGACCAGGGGTACCAACCTGGATGCAGCCATAAAATATTTTAATAACACCACCCGACAAAAGAGTATTGCATTTTTGCTGAGTGATTTTTTAGATACAGGATATGACAATGACCTGAAAGTAATTGGTAAAAAACACGATGTGATCGGCATAAAAGTATATGATAAAATGGATATGCAGTTACCCGATGCTGGTTTGTTGCAATTAGAGGATTCGGAAACCGGTAAAATAAAAATTATTGACAGCAGTGATACAGAGGTCAGGTATAATTACCAGCAGCAATTTTTCCAGCAAACCGAAAATTGTACGAAATATTTCAGGAAGGCAGGCGCTGACCTGTTGCATGTTCGTACGGATGAAGATTATGTAAAAGTTTTACAAAAGTTTTTTTTAAAAAGAAAATAGATCAGTTATCTCAATCAGGAAATTTAAATATCGGTTCATTTTAATTTTAATTATTTCTGTGGCCAATATTGGCCTGTCTGCTCAATCGGTTTCAGTAAAAACTGACCGCATCGGCATATTGATCGGCGAAAGGATATCATATGATATGCTGATAAATCTTCCAGATGCCGGTTATCAATTGAATGTAAATTTCCCTGATTCAATTCCCCATTTTGATGTAATAGAAAATAAGAATTTTGATACCGTTCAAAACAATGGCAGTTTCCAGATTCATAAAAATATAGTTTATACAAGTTTTGATTCGGGCAACTGGCACATCCCTTCATTTGAAGTATTGTTGAAAAAAAACAACACTGCTGTTAAACTGAATACAGATTCTGTTTTGATCAGTGTTGGTTATTCAGCAGCCGACACTACAAATGAATTAAGGGATATAAAGCCGGTGATGGAAGTTCCGGTAAAGGATTATTTCTGGTATTATATCGCTGCTGCAACAATGGTTCTGTTGATTATAGCCGTGTTGCTTTACTGGATCCTGAAGAACCGGGAAAAGGTTCCTGTACCCGTATTTCATTCTGCGCTTTCTTCGTTTGAAGAAGCTATGAAAGCACTTCATGAGTTAAAGCAACCGGATATAGGAAATCCGGGGGAGGTTAAATCATACTATGTAACCCTTGCCGGTATATTTAAAAAATATTACAGCAGGAAACAATCAAAGAACCTGATGAACAATACAACAAGCGACCTGTTGATTGGAATTAAAGAACAATGGAATGAGCCAACAATACTTTTTCCACTGGCTGAGGCCTTGCGTTGTGCAGATGCGGTTAAGTTTGCAAAGTACATCCCGGGTATTACAGAATCAGTTAATAGTTTTGATCAGATCAAAACCGTGATCGAACAAATAGAAAAAGATCTGTCACCACAAAAACAATAATATATTTTGCTGTTTGATTATTTCAACGATATTATTTTTGGCAAACCATGGGCATTCATTTTGTTTATTGTATTGCCTGTACTGATCGGCTGGTATATTTATAAGAATAACAGCAGCAGGTCTTCAATACCAGTTTCTGCATTGGCTCAAAATGGTTTGGGATCTTGGAAAACAGCTTTGCGTCATCTTCCTTTTGTATGCAGGCTGCTTTGTTTATCGTTTATTATAATTGCACTGGCGAAACCACAAACAATGAATGATGATCAGCATGCAGAAGGCGAGGGGATAGACATTGTTTTGTGTATTGATGTAAGCGGAAGTATGACCGCACAGGATTTTCAACCCAACCGTTTGGAAGCTGCCAAAAAAGTTGCCATTGATTTTATCAACAAAAGGCTTACTGACAGGATCGGGGTTGTGATCTTCTCCGGTGAAAGTTTTACGCAATGCCCGCTAACTACCGATCACAATGTATTGGTTACAGCCATACAAAATATAAGGAATGGATTGCTGGAAGACGGAACGGCCATTGGCTCAGGATTGGGGACCAGTGTAGACAGGCTGAGAGAGAGTAAATCTAAAACAAAGATCGTGGTGTTGCTTACGGATGGTGAAAACAACGGCGGATTGATTGATCCCAAAACTGCCAAAGAAATTGCAAAGTCCTTTGGCGTAAGGGTTTATACAATAGGGGTAGGTTCTGAAGGTTTTGCACCACAGCCTGTGAACACCCCACTGGGTGTGGTAATTCAAAATGAAAAAGTTTCTATTGACGAAAAATTATTAACAGAAATTGCAGTTGAAACCGGTGGGAAATATTTCCGGGCCAGGGACAATGAAAGCCTTGCCGGTATTTACAGGAATATTGATGTGTTGGAAAAATCAAAAATTGAGATCGTGAATACCATTCGATACCGTGATAAATTTTTCCCCTTTGTATTGGCTGCCATCTTTTTTTTACTGATGGAAGTAATTTTGAATTATACTATTTTTAGAAAATTTCCGTAACATAATTAACCTCACCCCAACCCTCTCCAAAGGAGAGGGAGTAGGATCCGAGACAATTCGTGTAATTTGTAATAAAAATTCGTGTATTTATCTTCCTTATCTTGCAACCATGCAGGCAATCGTTTATAAATCTACCGGTAGTTGGTACATTGTTAAAAACAAGGATGGGCAAACATACAATGCCCGTATCAAAGGCAAATTTAAGATCGATGGTATCACTTCCACCAATCCAATTGCTGTTGGCGACATAGTAGAAATAGAAAATGAAAGAGATGAAGAAAGTACCGTTATCACAGAGATCTATGAAAGGAAAAATTATATCAACCGGGTATCGCCTCATAATAAGAATCAACACCACATTGTTGCAGCAAATTTAGACCAGTCATTGCTTTTTGCCACTTTAAAAGATCCAAAAACATCCCTTGGATTTATTGACCGGTTCTTAATTATCTCAGAAGCATACCATGTTCCGGCCATCATTGTTTTCAACAAATCCGACCTGTTTACCAAAAAGGAAAATGAAAAGTTTGCCTTGATCCGTGAAATATATGAACCCATTGGTTATAAGATCATGCTGATGAGTTTGGAAAAATTACAGGGAGTGGCTGAAGTAAAAGATTTATTGAAAGATAAAACAACCTTGCTCAGCGGCCATTCAGGAGTAGGAAAATCAACTTTCATCAATTATTTATTTCCTGAACTGGGATTGAAAACACAGGACGTAAGTGGCTGGAGCGGAAAAGGTTTGCATACAACCACATTTGCCGAAATGTTTGATCTTCCTTTTGGCGGAAAGATCATTGACACACCGGGTATCCGGGAAATGGGACTGGTAGATATTTCAAAGCAGGAGTTGGCTCATTACTTACCCGAAATGAGGGCAGTAATGAACGATTGCCAGTTCAACAACTGCATGCACCTGGAAGAACCCGGATGTGCAGTAAAAGATGCCGTCAATAAAGGTACCATTCATACAGAAAGATACATCAGTTATTTAAACATCAGGGATACAATAATGGAAAAGAGTTATTGATTACTTATTGAACATTTTTAATCATTTAAAAATATTCAATACACAATATTCATCAATCAACTAAAGTATCAATGATCAATAAGCGAGTTTTTGAAGAAAATACGCAACTTCCATCACCGTTTTGTTGTCTTTCTTGGCACTTTTTATTTGCTGGTGATAGATACTTACACCATTAAAAATGTTGTAATGCAGTGTCAGAAACTGGTCTTTGTATTTGAAATCCCAGTCAAGTGTGTCTGCATCATCAATCTGGTTAAGAAACTTAACTTTCAGATGGTCAACAAGGGTGTTTGCAATAGCGTAGAATTTTGAGATACCGCAATTGTCGTCAATAACGGCTTCAGTGCCGCCCGACTTGGTCTTTAATTCGTAACACATAGAGTATAGGTTTTATTGTGGATGAGGGTAAACGCTTGTTGTTTCAAAACTCGATCAATAACTCTTCCTTCCGCCACGGTATTTTGCTTTATTACTGGCCCTGATCGCCTTTTCATCACCTGCAGCAATTTTTTCTGCACCAACATTTCTTCCATTTGTAGGGCATCCGTATTTTTCTTTTTTATGAAAAATCCTGGATATAAAGCAACTGTTCAGCATTGACAGAACAAAGAAGGCAAGTATTAATTTTTTCATATTTTAAAGATATTAAACTTTTCATTTTAAAATCCCAAATATCCGTTAATAACCTGTTCCTTTTTTATGTTTTAAACCAATTGCTGTATTTCAAATAATTTTCTGCGATCCTGTTTATTTCTCCACTGATCAGCTCCTGGCTGACGTCCTTTACTTTTTTTGCTGGTATCCCGGCATAGATCGATCCCGGCTCAACAACTGTATTTTCAAGTACTACAGCTCCTGCTGCAATGATACTGTTACTTCCGATATGGGCATTGTCCATAATTATGGAGCCCATCCCAACCAGCACGTTGTCATCTATAACGCATCCATGTACGATTGCATTGTGTCCGATGCTAACATTATTTCCAATGATCGCCTTGCTTCGTTCAAAAGTGCAGTGAATAACAGCGCCATCCTGCACATTTACCTTATTACCAAGGCGTATGCTGTTCACATCGCCCCTGATCACAGCATTGAACCACACACTGCATTGGTCACCCATTACAACATCACCAACAATGGTAGCATTGGGTGCAATAAAACAATCCTGGCCCATTTGCGGGCTGATACCTTTTACCGGGAGTATTACAGGCATATTTTTAATTTTTGTTGAACAAAATTTTGTTTTCATGGCATCATCGTTGTGTCACCTGTCTACCGTCAGGCAGGCTCTCTTGTACGGCATACCATTTTTTATCATTTTTATTTCACGCAAAGTCGCAATGGAGCAAAGGCGCAAAAAAGTTTGTAAACTTTCCGTGAATGTTTTCTTTGCGGCTTTGCTCCTTAGCGAGCCTTGC
>JAYSWW010000407.1:0-3026 GCA_043717805.1 Ferruginibacter sp. | reverse complement strand
TGCGGGAAGCAGCGATCGATCCTGATGTGGTAAGTATCAAAACAACCTGCTACCGCCTTGCACCACGGTCAAAGGTCATAAATGCACTAACCAATGCCGTTAGAAATGGAAAAACAGTAACGGTCATGCTTGAACTGAAAGCAAGGTTTGATGAAGAGGCCAATCTAGAATGGAAGGAAGAACTGGAGGATGCCGGTGTGAAAGTATTGATTGGAGTTCCGGACCTGAAGGTACATGCAAAGCTCTGCCTCATTAAAAAAAGGGTACACAACACTACTACGCATTATGGTTTTGTCAGCACCGGTAACCTCAATGAAAAAACCGCAATGATCTACAGCGATCATTGCCTGCTTACATCCGACAGGAATATCATGGCGGACGTGAACAGGATATTCACTTACCTGGAAAATCCAAAAACAAGAGAATCATTTTTGAAGGCCTGTAAAACACTTATGGTTAGCCCGGTAAATATGCGAAAACAGATCACCGGTTTTATTAATAAGGAAATAAAGGCCGCAAAAAATAAAAAAGAAGCTTCCATCATTTTAAAATTAAATTCACTCAGCGACATACACCTGATTGAAAAACTGGATGAAGCTGCCAGGGCGGGTGTTGAAATAAAAATGATCGTAAGAGGAATCTGTTGTATGTATACAGAAAATAAAAAATTCAAAAAACCTGTTCAGGCTGTCAGTATCATTGATGAATACCTGGAGCATTCAAGGGTTATGATCTTTCACAACAGCGGAAAGGAAAAAGTATTTATCTCTTCTGCCGACTGGATGGTTCGAAACATTGATCACCGGATTGAAGCAGCCTGTCCAATCCTGGAAAAAGATATGCAACAGGAGATCAAAGACCTTTTGAATATCCAGTTAAATGACAATATAAAAGCAAGGTTACTGGACAACGAACTCAGCAACCAATATATCAATCCCAGAAATACCAGGAAGATCCGGTCGCAGGTGGAGATCTATAATTATCTCTTCAAGAAATAAACAATTTGAAATTGTATAACCGGGCTTGTAAACCGGGTAATTTTATATTACAAAGCAATCAATATTCAATCCATCTGAATAGATATTGAACATTAACTTCACCCTTGTTAATTTCTTTCTTCTCCAAATTGAATGATTTAAACGAATTTTGAACAAATCGTAACACAAACCATCGTATCATATAAATAATTTGCTTTTGAAACTCGCAGCTATTGACATAGGCAGCAACGCAGCAAGGCTTTTGATCACAGAAGTAACACAGGATCCTGAAGACAAACCGGTCTTTAACAAAATGAACCTGTTCAGGATGCCATTGCGCCTGGGATTCGATGTATTTGAAAACAATCTCATTTCGGAAAAACGGCAGGAAATGCTGATGGAAACCATGAAAGCATTCCAGCATTTGATGAAAGCCTACGGAGTTGATGCCATAAAAGCATGTGCTACCAGTGCAATGAGAGATGCGGCCAACGCTTCTGAAATAATCAGTCGTGTAAAACAACAAACCGGTATTGAAATTGAAGTGATCTCCGGTGATATGGAAGCCAACCTGGTTTATGAAAACCATGTTGCAGAAAATATGGATAAGGATCACAGTTATATGTATATTGATGTAGGCGGCGGAAGCACAGAATTGTCTTTTTTCAGCAACGGTCTTTTGGTTTTTAAAAAATCATATAATATTGGTACCATCCGCATCCTTAAAAATAAAATTGCAGAAGCCGATTGGGATGAAATGAAAGAAACCATCAAAGCAGTAACAAAGGGACATAAAGAAGTGGTTGCAATCGGAAGCGGGGGAAATATCAATAAAATATTTTCATTGAGTAAAAAGAAAGACGGAAAACCTTTACCATTTGAGTTGTTGAGAGATTATTACCGCGAATTAGATGCTGTTTCTGTTGAAGAAAGGATATTAAAATATGGATTAAGGGAAGACCGTGCCGACGTGATCGTACCTGCATTGTTGATCTACATAAATGCCATGAAATGGGCAGGGGCACAGGAAATTTACATACCCAAGATCGGTTTGGCCGACGGGTTGATACAGCATTTGTGGGAGGAAGTGAAGCCAAAGGAGATGACATCTCTTTAAAAAGATGTCATCTCCTTTTGGCTAATATCTTTTTTCCTACATTTACACCCCCAAGCGAACGCTCCAGGATTTGTTTTATTCTAATGCAGAGCCATCTCCCCCACTTCGCTATTAACAAACCAATAAATTATTTTTATGTCGGTTAATAAAGAAGTAAGAAAAATCACAACCAATACCCTGCAGAAAATGAAAGCAAGTGCTGAAAAGATCTCCATGATCACAGCATATGATTTTTCATTTGCAAAGATTTTTGACAGTGCAGGTATAGACATCATTTTAGTTGGTGACAGTGCCAGCAATGTGATGGCCGGACATGAGACCACCCTGCCCATTACCCTTGACCAGATGATCTATCATGCACAAAGCGTGGTTCGTGGAATTGAAAGATGCCTCGTAGTGGTTGATATGCCCTTTGGTTCTTACCAGGGAAATTCAAAAGAAGCCTTGAACTCTGCAATCAGGATCATGAAAGAAACCGGTGGTCATTCTGTTAAACTGGAAGGCGGTGAAGAAGTGGTAGAATCTGTTAAAAGGATCATCAGCACAGGGGTTCCGGTTATGGGCCACCTCGGATTAACACCCCAGAGCATTTACAAATTCGGTACATACAATGTAAGGGCAAAGGAAGAAGCTGAGGCTGAAAAATTAAAAAAAGACGCATTGCTGCTGCAGGAAGCCGGTTGTTTTGCCATTGTATTGGAAAAGATCCCTGCCACACTTGCCAAAGAAGTATCAGAAAGCCTGCACATTCCCACAATCGGCATTGGTGCCGGAGGCCATTGCGATGGGCAGGTGCTGGTTATGCATGACATGCTTGGAATCAATACCGAATTTAAGCCAAGATTCTTAAGGCAATATTTAAACATGAATGAACAGATCACTGCTGCTGTTCAGCATTACATCGAAGACGTAAAAAGCAGTGATTTCCCCAA
>JAYSWW010000406.1:0-44322 GCA_043717805.1 Ferruginibacter sp. | reverse complement strand
CAGCATATGCTGATGCAGCTAAATCAGACAGTATCCGGTCGTTTTCGGGGATTATCAGTTGTACTTCGTTCCTGTATTTGTAATTGGAAAAATCTTTTACCGGGATTTCTTTTTGAGCGCCGGTTAAAACCATCAACAATTGCATGTTGGAATGCTGCCTTTTTTTGAAAGCGGAAAATGCTTTTAGCAATACTGTTGTATTGGCTGCTGAAACATCTGTAATGAAGCCAATAAAATATTCTTTTCCTTCTGCGAATTTGTTCTTGATATGTTGTTGTTCGTGATGGCCATTGATTTTCACAGCATCATTCAGACCACAACCAATTACATGTGATTTTCCTGCTGCTGCAGGAAAGTTTTTTTTCAATGCAAGTCCTGTATATTGATTGCTTACTGCAATAAATGAAGCTTTTTCAACAAACTTTTTAAAAAATTTTTTTATATACAAGTTGTCACGCTGGTCAGCAGAATTTTGCTTTTGTAAAAAAGAGAGATCCTGTAAAATCATGCATTGCCTCACCGATGAGCGAATGCTGCAATTAACGCCATTGCTGATAAACAGGCTTGCGTTTAATTTGTTCAGCAAAGCGGGGACCTTAAAATTATACCAATAATATTCCAGCAACCTGTTCCTGATCACAGGCGATAGTAAAACAGGGGTTATGTTTTTTTGGGTGATGAGAGAAACGTCAAATGTTTTATCAAAAATAAAAATAAAATGATGTTCCGGTTGTTTTTCTGCCATTACTGAAAAGCAACGGTAGTTGAAGTTTTTTGATGGGTGATTGTTGGGTTCGGAAAAACTGATGTGTACGGCAATGTTCATTGTATATTATTTCAACACTTTTACTTTTACTGTTTCTATCCTGGTATCACTAACACTCAGGATGTCAAATTCATAATTGCCAACGATGATCCGTTCTTTTTGCCTCGGAATGGATTCATTGTTCTGAATGATATAGCCCGAAAGTGTTTCTGCACCTTCATCACCGCTGAAGTGAAGGTCATATTTTTCTGCAATCAGGTCAAGTTCCATTCGTCCGCTGAAGATGTATTCATTGCTGGCTATCTGTTTGTCTACAAACTCTTCAGCCACATCATATTCATCTTCAATTTCACCAAATATCTCTTCCAGGATGTCTTCCATGGTAACAATACCGGCGGTGCCGCCAAATTCATCAATTACCCATGCTATGCTTTTTCTTTCCTTGCTGAACCTGTTCATGAGATCCGTGGCACTCATACTTTCCGGAACAGTTGGAATGGGATGCAATATTTCTTTCAATGAAGCAGGTTGTTTGAACAGGTCAAGCTGGTGTGCATACCCAAGTATATTGTCAATGTTATCTTCAAAAACAACAAGCTTGCTTAATTTTGTTTCAATAAAACGTTCTTTAACGATTTCAATGGCTGTATTGATGTCAATGCTTTCGATTTCTTTTCTTGGTATCAGGCATTCCCGCAATTTAACTTCGCTTAATGATAAAGCATTTTCAAATAATTCCTTGTTCAACTCAGATGTTTCTTCTTCATCATGGCTTTTAGTCTGCTGAATAAAATGTTCCAGGTCCACTTTGCTGAAAGCTTCTTTCTTATCATTCAGTTTTACATTAAAAACATATTGCAACATCCATTCGGCGATGTTTACAAAAAAAGCGGCTGTACCAGAAAGCAACCAGTAAAAAAAACATGAAATATAACTGATGAAATCCAGGCTTAATATGCTGTTATTTCTTGCCCTGAAATATGCTTTGCTTAAAAATTCCACAAATAAGATTATCGCTGTAGAGAGAAATGTTTCAACCAATAATTTTATATATTTTACATAAGCTGCAGAAGAACCGGGCAGCCTTAATTCTATCCATTTCCAGATCGGGAAAAGCATGTCGCCCACCAACAGGCCATAAACAACCATAACAATATTTACCGCCAGCAATGTGGTGCCTATGAACCTGGTTGGATTATCAGCAAAATTGCCCCATGTTTTGCCACTGAATGTTCCTTGTTTTCTGTTTAACTCAATAGACAACTTATTGGCAGAAACGAAAGCGATTTCAATTCCGGAAAAATATCCGATCAGAGCCAAAGAGGCAAAAATGGCAATTAGTGCGATCCAATCCATAATATAAAAGTAAGAAAATCGGCTAAAACAGTGATTTTATTAAACAGTGGTCAGTTTTTCAGGAATTCATCTACAAGTGTTACAGCCTCTGCGCAGGCTCTCTCAAGATCATCATTTACAATACTCTTATTGAAATGTTCTTTGAATGAAAGTTCATAGGCTGCTTTGTTTACCCGGGCTGCTATTGATTCTGCTGTTTCTGTTCCACGGCTTTCAAGCCGGTTCTTCAATTCATCCACAGACGGCGGTTCTATAAAAACACTGAGGGTATTTTCAGGATATTGTTGTTGTATATGTATAGCGCCCTTAACATCAATATCCAGTACAGGAACTTTATTAAGCCCCCATATTCTTTTTAGTTCTGATTTTAAAGTGCCGTAATATTTCCCTTCATAAACCATTTCCCACTCGGCAAACTCCTTGTTTTGAATTTTTTGTTTAAAATCTTCGAGGGGGATAAAATAATAATCTACGCCGTCTTTTTCATTTCCTCTTGCATTTCTGGTGGCAGCTGATACAGAAAATTCAAGTACGGGGAAGCATTTCATCAGGTGCCTTGTAATGGAGGTTTTTCCGGCACCGGAGGGTGCGGTTATGATTAATATTTTCTGGTGGATAGAATTCATGTGCAAATAAATATCAAATCAGTTAATTAGACGAATAAAATTAGTAAGAATGTTTCTCGTTTTTCGTCTCTCGTTGAATTCAAATCGAATTGTTTTTATTTGTTCAATAAAATTTAAACTAAATAAACCAAACGTGAAACGGCAATAACGTGAAACAAGAAACTAGAAACGGTTCATCAATCAATCCTTTTAATATCTGCTCCCAAATTTCTCAATCGTTCATCTATTAACTGGTAGCCCCGGTCTATTTGTTCGATATTTTGTATGGTACTTTTTCCCTGTGCACTCAATGCTGCGATCAACAATGCTACGCCGGCCCTTATATCCGGACTGCTCATGGTAATGCCACGCAACTGCTGTTCTCTTTCCAAACCGATCACTACGGCACGATGGGGATCACATAAAATAATTTGTGCACCCATTTCTATAAGTTTATCTACAAAGAACAAACGGCTTTCAAACATTTTCTGGTGTATAAGCACACTTCCGTTTGCCTGTATGGCAGTAACAATAATGATACTGAGCAAATCTGGCGTAAAGCCGGGCCATGGGTGATCGTAAATACTAAGAATGGCTCCATCAAGGTATTTGGTTATTGTATAATTATCCTGTGCAGGAATATGGATATCATCCCCTTTGAAATTCATTTTAATACCAAGCTGCTGAAATTTTTCCGGTATCATTCCAAGTTCGGAAATACCGGCATTTTTAATGGTGATATCACTTTGGGTCATAGCTGCCAGGCCAATAAAACTGCCAACTTCTATCATATCGGGTAACATGGTATGCGTTGTACCGGATAATTTTTTTACGCCGTGAATGATGAGCATGTTGCTTGCGATCCCTTCAATTTTTGCACCCATACGGGTAAGCATTTTACAAAGTTGCTGGATATAAGGCTCACAGGCAGCGTTGTAAATTGTGGTTGTGCCATTTGCCAAAACAGCAGCCATCAGAATGTTAGCGGTACCGGTTACACTTGGTTCATCCAGAAGCATATAAGCCCCGGTAAGTTCAGGAGCTTCTAATTTAAAGAAACCCGTATTGTCATCATAATTAAAAGTTGCACCTAATTTTTCAAAACCAATGATGTGTGTATCCAGCCTGCGCCTGCCTATTTTATCACCGCCCGGTTTTGGTAAGTATGCTTTTCTGTATCTGGCAAGCAAAGGCCCGGCAAGCATTACAGAACCCCTAAGTCTCCCGCTTTTTTTATGGTACGATTCACTTTGTAAATATTCAACATTTACATCATCAGCTTTAAAACTACAGGTATGCCTGTCAATCCGGTTGACCGTTACATTCATTTCCTGCAATAATTCAATCAGCAGGTTCACATCAATGATATCCGGAATATTATTAACTACTACTTCGTCTGCAGTAAGTAATACAGCACTGATGATCTGCAAAGCTTCATTCTTTGCTCCCTGTGGTGTTATTTCTCCTGAAAGTTTTTTTCCTCCCCTGACTTCAAATATGCTCATGCCTGGAATGATATTATAGATGTAAAATTTAAAACCAGTCAGAAATTCATAATGACCTGGCTGATGAAACCCTTATAATTTAACAAACGTAAATAAAAAACCTGATGCAATTTACAGCACCAGGTTTTTATAACTTGATTAAATTTATTTTCAAAAGCTGTTTTCTTTAATACCTCTTTTTAAAATTCCGGTTGTTGTTATTCCTGTTGTCACGGCCTCCGCCACTACCGCCACCCCTGTTGTCTCTGCCTCCTCCTGAACCACCACGATTGTCCCTGGCACCGTAATTTTTACGGTATTGATTGCGTCCGCCGCCATATTCATCCCTTTCCTGTTCAGTTCTGTGTTTTACAAACGGGCGATTATTGAATTCAAGTTCGCCCCTGGTCATGCTGCTCAATTCACTCTGAATTGAATCATCGTGAACAAGTTCTTTGTGCCAGTTGCTGTAAGTAAGTTTCATGTAATAGGCAATTGCATTTGCAAAGCCTTGTTTCTTTTCCGGATTTTCTTCTTTCAGCGCCTTGTCAATAACAACCTCTATATTTTTACCCAGGTGATTGAATTTTGGATATTTTTTTGGATACTTGAGTCTTTCGGGCCTGGCCTTTAAAGTTTCCCTGGTAGGGATGGGATAAGGGCTTTCCACATCCAGTGTAAAATCACTTATCAGGAAAAGATGGTCCCATAATTTATGACGGAAATCTTCCACATTTTTAAGGTGTGGATTTAAAAATCCCATCAATTCAATTACAGCATAAGCATTTCGCTGTCTTTCTTCTTTATCCTTGATGGTCAACAGGTATTCAATCATTTTTTGAATATGTCTGCCATATTCTCTCATGATTAAATGATTTCGGGTGGTGTTGTACTCCATATTCTCAACATTGTGCATATACAAATGTAAGCAGTTAATAAATAGTAACCAAGCTGGTAAGGGTTTTAGTGCCGGTGAAACTTCCGGATATATAAAAAGGAAATCAAAACACCTGTGCTGTCTGCAGCCCAATCCAGGAGGTCAAATTCACGGGTTGGGACATAGAATTTCTGAATAAATTCTGTTGTTAATCCCCAGATACATACTGATAAACATATACGAATAAAATAATGTCTTTTTTGCTGGCTGTACAACGATGATTGCGTTATTGGGAGCAGGAATAAAAAAGTAAGCAAAGCAAACATGATGGTATGTACCCATTTGTCTAAAAAAGAGATCTCCATCCATTCATTGGTGGATGGCAAACTATCACCCGGAAGCGTAACCAAAATGAACACTGCTATAAAACAAACTATGGCAGGTGCAAATTTTTTTAATCCTATATCGCTCAGGGAAGATTGACGGGGCTTTTTTTCCATAAAAAAAATGAACTGTTCTCTTGGCTGTTTGCAGTCCTATGCTAACAGCTCAGTATAAGCTTCAGCGGTCAATAATTTTTCAAAATCACCGGGGTTGTCAACAGTCATTTTTATCATCCAGCCATCACCGTAAGGGTCACTGTTAACAAGCTCAGGTTTTGAATCCAGTAAAGGATTGATCTCAGTAACAGTTCCTGATACCGGCAAAAAAAGGTCACTCACTGTTTTCACAGCTTCCACCGTTCCAAAAATTTCTTCTGCAGCTAATTTTTTCCCTTTGGTACTAATGTCTACATAAACAATATCTCCCAACTCATGTTGAGCGAAATCGGTGATACCTATTGTGGCCGTATTTCCTGATAACATAACCCATTCATGATCTTTTGTATACTTGAGATTGGCTGGATAATTCATTTAAAATTTTTTAATAATGAATAAAAAAATGTTGTTGCAATTTAGCGGATTTTTTATTGATTTCTTTTTTAGGAATCAACAGACAAACTATTTCACTATTTCGATGTACATCCTGATATCGCCCATTGGCCTGTCTCTGCCATCCCTTTGTGCCATAGCAATTTTATGTATCACTTCAATGCCCTTTTCAACTTCTCCGAATACAGTATATTCCTGGTCCAGGAATGGAGTACCCCCAATCGTTTTATAAATATTTTTTTGCTCAACCGTATATTTTGCCGGTTTACTCATTTCAATATTATTTAATTCGGAGTCTGTAAAAACTTTTCCTTCTACCAGGTAAAACTGGCAGGCACTGCTTGCTTTTTGCGGGTTGCCATCCCTGGCGGCAGCCAATACTCCTTTTTTATGAAACAGGAACGGCTTGAATTCAGCGGGTATTCTTTCCAGGTTATCTCCCCCAGAACCCAGCATATCCCCCGGAATAGCATTTTTGCTCAATGGATCTCCTCCCTGGATCATAAAACCAGGGATCACGCGGTGAAACAACAGGCTGTCAAAAAAACCTTCTTTTACCAGTTTTACAAAGTTGTCGCGGTGAAGCGGTGTAGAATCATATAATTTAACGATCATAACTCCCGAATCGGTTGTGATCTTTACACGGATCGAATGATCCTTCACAATAACCACAGGCTTTTTTGCCACCGGTTTTTTTACTGCAGTTTTATTCTTTGTAACAGTTTTTTTTGCCTGGGCCTGGCCATTGTTTACAAAAAGGCAGGTAAGTGAGGTTGCTATTGAAAAGATCAGCAATATTTTTTTTAGCATATTAATTCGATTTTGAACTTAAAGATAAGTGTGTTGTTTTTTGTTTTGCAAAACTAATGAGAATCATATTACAGCGAACTAAAAATCAATGTTATTAAAATATAATAATACATGATCTTTTAAAAAATTTTCCTGCTCAAATGTATCCAGCTCAGGCAGGGCTTTTAACTGGGTAAAATGAGGCCAGCCCTCCTCATCAAATCCTTCGAATGCATAATAGCCGCTGGCAGATAAGATTGTACAAATGGCAATATGCATCAGGTCCTGTTTTTGTTCCTTGCTGAATTCCTGTGGTCCCTGGCCAAGTTCCTGCACCCCGATCAACAGTAAAACCCCGTTCATATCAGGTTTTATATTGAAGCGTTCTTTCAGTTTTATGCGAAGTTTCAGCCACCTTACCTGGATGTCTTCTTCTGTATGTTGCATTCAGCAAAAGTAAGCAATACCACAGGTATTTTTATATTGATATGCAATCGCCTGTAAATATGCTTTTCAGGTTTATATTTGCCATCTCAAAAGATTATAAAATCATATACATCAGATGTTACAGATAAACTATATACGGCAAAATCTAGAGTTGGTAAAGGAAAGATTGGCTATAAAGGAATTTAAGCAATTGGAATTGATTGATGAAATTGTTTTGCTGGATGAAGAATGCAGGCGATTAAAGAAAAACGTTGAGGATATTCAAATGCAGTTAAATACAAAGTCTGGTGAGATCCCGAAGCTTATCAAAAATGATAAAAAAGATGAAGCGGATAAACTTAGAGATGAAGCAACTTTACTAAAATCATTATTGAACAGGGATAAACCTGAGTTAGAACAAAAAAGCAAACTTCTTGATGATAAAATATTACTACTTCCAAATCTTCCACATTCATCAGTACCTCCGGGCAAAACTCCTGAAGACAATGTCATAGTACGGGAAGGCGGCACAAAACCCTCGTTACCTGATAATGCACAGCCTCACTGGGAACTGATCAAACAATACGACCTGGTGGATTTTGAAACCGGCGTTAAGATAACGGGCAGCGGTTTCCCATTGTACAAGGGAAGGGGAGCAAAACTTCAACGTTCATTGATACAATATTTCCTTGATTATAATACTGCGGCAGGTTATACAGAATATTTGCCCCCGTTGATGGTGAATGAAGCCACAGCTTACGGTACCGGTCAATTGCCGGATAAAGAAGGGCAGATGTACCATGTTACAGTAGATGGATTTTACCTGATCCCTACGGCTGAAGTGCCTGTTACAAATGTTTACAGGGACGAGATCGTAAAAGAAACTTCTCTCCCGGTTAAAATGACAGCTTACACACCTTGCTTTCGGAGGGAAGCGGGCAGTTTTGGTGCAGATGTGCGTGGATTGAACAGGGTACACCAGTTTGACAAAGTAGAGATCATACAGTTGGTACACCCGCAAAGCAGTTATGATACATTGGAGGAAATGGTACATCATGTTGAAAGGTTGTTACAATTCCTGGAACTACCTTATCGTATTCTTCGTTTATGCGGGGGCGATATGAGCTTTACTTCTGCACTTACCTATGATTTTGAAGTGTTCAGTGCGGCCCAGCAAAAATGGCTTGAAGTGAGTTCTGTCAGTAATTTTGAGACTTTCCAGACAAACCGCATGAAGATCAGGTACAGGGATGAAAACGGCAAAACGCAATTGTTACATTCATTGAATGGTTCTTCACTGGCTTTGCCCAGGATCGTTGCAGCTTTGCTGGAAAATAACCAGGCAGAAAATGGCATTCATTTGCCAAAAGTGTTGCACAGTTATTTTGGAGCAGCGATGATTGGGAAACCTTGATTTTTAATGCAATGCTTTAACCTTCTTATTCATAACAAAAAACCATAAAGGTGGTATCATTGCCAGTATCATGCTGCCGGGATAACCGGTTGGCAATTGTGGTGCATCTTCATGGTGTTTGAGTATTTGATATTTCCGGCTTGCCTGGTAATGATGGTCGCTGTGGCGGCTGAGTTCAAAAAGCATGATTCTGCCCAATGTATGATTGCTGTTCCAGCTATGCCGGGGCATGGTTCTTTCGTATTTACCAGCTTCGGTTTGATTTCTTTGCAATCCATAATGTTCAATGTAATTGACTGTTTCCAACAAAGCGATGCCTATAAAAGCTGCTGCAATAAAATAGAGGCAGATCAGCCATCCAAAGAAAAAAAATATTATACCAATAAGTACAATTTGAATAATATGTGCCTGTATCATTTCATTTTGAATACTGAAGGGAGATAAGTTTTTTTTACTGCAATCACTGTTTGCAATTTTCCAAGCAGAGATGTATGATAAAATGATCGTTCGGAAATAAAAAAAATAAACAGGCTCATTAAATCTTGCCGAACTGGGATCTTCGGGCGTGGCTACATTTTTATGATGCCCCTTGTTGTGTTCAATAAAAAAATGAATATAAAGTGAGGTTGCCAGCAACGACTTGGCAAGTATTTGTTCAAATTTATTTACCCGGTGGCCAAGTTCATGGGCAACATTTATTCCAAAAGTTCCGCATAACAATCCCATGCTGAAAATCCTTCCGGTGATCTCCCACCATGCCAACCCCGTTTGTCTCATAGAAAGTAAAAAATAAAAAAGGATTGCATATTGGCAAACCACGATGATGTATAACATATAATCGTACCAACTGTTTTTTCGGGCCATTTCTTCTTCTGCAGCCTCCATATTGGTTTCATCAGGTTTCATAAAGAGTTCGGTGATCGGTAATAAAACCCATGCATACATCATGGGAAGCCAGGTTTGCCATCCCTGTGATGAAAATGCGATCAGCGCCATCAGGTAAATGCTTATGGGAGATAGATATTTGAAAACTTTAATCTGCATATTTAAGATCAGGGATTTTGCTGAACAAATTTAGCCATAATCCCTGTTATTTATTTTTTGTTTAAGATTAAACCAAATGTATTTATACCTGTCTTAATTTAGTTAATTTTCACCTTAATTTATTATGGTAATCTCCAATCGTTTAAAAAATCAACACCTGCTATGGCGTGCAGCGTTTGGCCCCATGGCAGAACAGGCAGCCGCATTAGATACTACTTCACAAAAAGATTTATGGCAACTCTTATTAAAAACATCTTCAAAACCTGTTACAAAGATTGATGTTTCACAAAAACTTTTAGAAATTTATCAGCAAATAAAAGATCAGGGTGATATGCAGAAAACCCTCGCTGATCCGGAACAAAGAAGAAAGATCAGGGTGCAATCCAGGGATGACTTAAAAGTACTTAACATACGATGGCTCGATGAAATGATAAACAGCGAAGCTCAGTTGCGGGAAAAGATGAGCCTTTTCTGGCATGGCCATTTTGCCTGCAGGGTGATCAACAGTTATTTTCAACAGGAAATGCTTCATACCATACGAACCAATGCGCTGGGTAATTTTGGTGAAATGCTGAAAGCGATCAGCAAATCAGCTTCTATGCTGCAGTTTTTAAACAACCAGCAAAACAAAAAATCCAGTCCCAATGAAAATTTTGCACGGGAAGTAATGGAATTATTTACCATGGGACGTGGTAATTATACCGAGAATGATGTAAAAGAAGCAGCAAGGGCTTTCACAGGATGGGGTTTTAATTTACAGGGAGAATTCGTGTTCAGAAAATTTCAGCATGATGATGGCAGCAAAACATTCCTGGGAAAGACAGGTAATTTCACCGGCGATGATATACTGAACATTTTACTGGAGCAACAACAAACTGCTTATTATATCAGCAAAAAGATCTATCGGTATTTCGTAAATGAAACTGTTGATGAAGTGAAATTGCAATGGCTCAGCAAAAGATTTTACAGCAACAACTATAATGTAACAAAATTACTGGAAGATATATTTACTGCAGATTGGTTTTATGATCAGAAAAATATCGGCTCAAAAATAAAATCACCCATCGAATTGCTTGCAGGTATCCGCAGGTTGTTGCCACTTCAGTTAGACAATGATGATTCGCAATTATTATTTCAAAGATTATTGGGGCAGATATTATTTTTTCCTCCCAATGTTGCCGGTTGGCCCGGTGGAAGAAACTGGATAGACAGCAGTACCCTTATGCTTCGATTGCAGATACCACAGGTATTTACATCAAAAGAATCGCTCAGCATTCGTCCCAAAACAGATGACGATTTAAACATGGGCCAAATGATGGAAGAAAAGATCCGGATAAAAAAGAACAAAGTATATGCCGATAGGGGCGGTGCTGCTTCAATTGACTGGGCAACAGTGAATAAAATTTTCGAAAGCACAAAAAGAGATGACCTGGCAAAAAAGATCGCGGATACGGTTTTGCAGACTGGCAGCCGCATACCTTCAGCCATTCTGGATAAGTATGTCAATGCAGAAAGCAGGGAGAATTTTATCAAAAGTACGTTTGTGAATTTGATGAGTACGCCGGAATATCAATTGTGTTGAGGCGGCGGTTAGCTGTTAGCAATTAGCTGTTAGCCGATAGCAAATACAACAGATGGAAATTGACAGAATACATTTCTTTAGTTATTGACTGCAAACAATAAAATTTTTTTTGCTAATAGCTTAAGGCTAACGGCTTTCTTAAAAATTAATAATTAAGTTCTTTAGTTCAACAATGCAAGCAATATAAACATGTTCTGCTAATAGCTAAAGGCTTATATCTAAAAGCTTTCTTATGGTCATCAAACGCAAAGAATTCATTCAATTAGGTTCACTGGCAACAGCATCGATGATGCTTCCCCAATTTTTAAAAGCCTTTGAAAAGCCAATGATGGTACCGCAGGGCAATAAAGTGGTTGTAGTGATACAGTTCAGTGGCGGCAATGACGGGTTGAATACTGTAATACCTGTAACCAATGATATTTACTACAAAGAACGCCCAAAACTAGGTATTGGAAAAGACAAAGCTGTTATATTGACTGATGAAGTTGGTCTGAATCCTTCTTTGGAAAGTTTCAAAGGATTGTATGATGAAGGAAGTCTTGCCATACTCAACAGTGTAGGTTACCCGAATCCTGACAGGTCGCATTTCCGCAGCATGGATATCTGGCAGAGCGCCAGTGATAGCAATGATTATGTAAGTACAGGCTGGCTTGGGCGCTATTTAGATGCACAATGCAAGGGGTGTGACAAACCTACACAAGCATTGGAAATTGATGATGTACTTAGTCTTGCATTAAAAGGCAATGAGCATTCCGGACTTGCATTTAAAGATCCCCGGCGTCTTTACAGCAGCAGCAATGAAAAGTTTTACAAAGAGATCAATTCATCACATCATGCTACAGAAGAAACCGTTGATTACCTGTATAAAACAATGGGAAATACTTTGAGCAGTGCAGATTATATTTTTCAACAAAGCAAATTACATCCTTCATCAGCAACTTATCCGGATACAGACCTGGGGAAAAACCTGAAAACCATTTCAACACTTATTCAGTCTGATATCAATACCAAAGTATATTATGTTTCGCTGGGGAGTTTTGATACCCATGTAAACCAGGAAGCACAGCAAAAAAAATTGTTCACAGAATTGAATGATGCGGTAAAAGCATTTACTAATGACCTGAAAAAAAACAACCGTTTCCAGGATGTATTGATGATGACATTTTCTGAATTCGGCAGGAGGGTTTCGCAGAATGGAAGCAATGGAACCGATCATGGCACCGCTAATAATATGTTCTTCATCAGCGGAGGGTTAAAAGAAAAAGGTATGTTGAATGCATTACCCGATCTCACAGACCTGAACGACGGAGACCTGAAACACAAAGTTGATTTTAAAAATGTTTATGCAACGGTACTGAACAAATGGCTGGTTACCGATGATAAAGCGATACTGGGTAAACAGTATGACTATTTAAAGTTCATATAGACTAACAGGTTACGGATAAACGCTAACATCTAGTGGCTAAATGCTAAAATAAAACAGCTAACGCTAATATATAACTTCCAACCGCTTTTATTTTACTCCTTTCTCTTTCATGATCCTGTTTAACCATTTCAACATAGAAAAAATGATGAAAGTGGCAATCATTAATAGCACAAAATTCACCCAAAAGAAATTAGCCTTTTGTTCATAACCATCCCACATGGTAGCAAGTAAACCTGATAATTTATTTCCGATAGAAGTTGCCAGGAACCATCCACCCATCATCAAAGAAGTCAATCGTACGGGGCTCAGTTTTGAAACAAGCGATAACCCCATCGGGCTTAATAACAACTCCCCGATGGTGATCACGCCATAAGTACCCATCAGCCACCACACACTTGCTTTTTCTGCGCCATTGCCTGATATGTAAACAGCAGCAACCATCACTAAAACTGATAATGCTGAGATGAATAAACCAAAAGAAATTTTTGTAGCAGTGGAAGGTTCTTTGTTTTTTCTTCTTAAAAATGAAAAGAAAGCAACCACCAGTGGTGTCAGCAAAATTACCCAACCGGGGTTAATAGACTGGCTGATGGGTGTTGACCATAAAGTTGCTTTTCCTCCATCTGCAGGTAAGCTTTCAGGTTGTACGTTTTTAAAGTAAACCGGGTAATTAAATTCTTTAATGACCTTCCCATCTTTTTTTTGCAACCTGAACAACCCATCATATAAATTCACAGAATCCTTTTTATAAGTAACATCTTCTGCCTGTTTCAGGCTTTTGAAAACATCAGCAGTGGTGCCATTCACCTGCCTGTTGGTATAATTATCTGCCCAGATTGTAAGCGCAGTACCATTTTGCTTGAAAACAGCCCAAAACAAAACAACAGCAGCAAATATGGCTAACAGTGCAGCTATAGGTCTTTTTTCAGATGCTTCTGCCCGGAAATAAAGTGAAGAATAAAAATAGATCACAGGGATACAGGCAAAGATGAAGGCGTCGGTACTATCGGAACCGAAAATATTTTTTGGTATGATCCAGCCTATGATTCCCGCAATGATCGCTGGAATAAAGATCGTTAATACGATCTTTGAAAAAGGCATGTCTTCTTTTGACATGGGCTTTCTGATATCACCGGAGGCATAATGCCTGGTACCCGACATAAATATGAGTACGCCCAGGAACATACCAACACCTGCTGCAACAAAAGCATATTTCCAACCCCATATGATGATGATGGCGGCGCTGAAAAAATTACATATGAATGCTCCAACATTGATGCCCATGTAAAAAATATTATAGCCTTCATCTTTTCTTTTTTCAAATTCAGGTGTAGAATATAAATTACCCAGTAATGTTGAGATATTGGGCTTGAAAAAACCATTGCCAAAGATCACCAGGGCCATAGACAGGTAAAGCATGGGCAAACTGTGTACTGCCATCAAGCAATATCCCGCACCCATCATTAACCCGCCGGCAATAATGGATCTTTTGTAACCAAAATACCTGTCTGCAAGCAAACCACCAATGAAGGGAGTAAGAAATACCAAAGCAATAAAAGTTCCATACAGATCAGAAGCTTCTGTATTGCTCATTGCAAAACCATGCTCAACATTTTTCAGGTACAATAAAAAAATTCCGATCATCAGGTAATAACCAAACCGCTCCCACATTTCTGAGAAGAATAAAAATGGCAACGCCTTTGGGTGTTTTGAAGGATGACTCATACTTATGATTTTATGACATTAAGTTAATTAAAAAGGCGACCAATTGATCGCCTTTTTAATAATTTTTGAATGATCTTATCTTATTCCATGCATCATTTTTTTCAATTTTGGAGTAAGAAGGAATAAAAGGACAGATGCAATTCCGCACAATGCAACAAAGACCATAAAAAATTCATATAAATTGTGAATGGTGAAACCTGCAAAAATTGGATTATAATCCCTGATCTTATTTTCTGCCAATAGCTTTATTTGTTCCGCCGTTGGTGTAGTTGTTTTATCAAGTACTGCCTGTAAATCAATGCCTAATTCTTTAGCTTTGGTAAACTGCTCACCTGTAGCAGGCAAAATTGAACCCAATGTTCCGGCTAAAGCATAGCCAGATGCATTGGACAAAAAGAATACACCATAAAGTAAAGAAGAAAACCTTTTTGGTGATAGTTTACCAACCAATGAAAGTCCGATAGGCGATAAACAAAGCTCACCAAAAGTTTGTATCAGGTAGAGCAGGATCAACCAATGTACAGCCAACAATCCTGAGTTTCCTAAATCTTTAACATTGTTCGCAATAATAAAATAACTCAAGGCTATCAATGCCAATCCCATTGCTTGTTTCATGGGGGAAATGGGTTCCCTGTTCTTTGCCCTTAATTTATCCCACAAAATACTGAATGGTACAGCAAAAGCAACTACAAAAATGCCATTGAAAATCTGAACCATTGAAGGTGGCATATTCCAACCAAAAAAGTTCCTGTCAGTCTGGTTGTCTGCAATAAAGGTTAAGGATGATCCTGCCTGTTCAAATGCGGCCCAAAAGAATATAATAAAAAATGAGACAATATAAATCACTAATATTCTGTCGCGTTCGATCTTAGTAATGGATCCATCAGAAATTATCAAACCAGCTAGTGTAATACCACTTGCATAAATAATGGAATAAATTACATTTTGTCCTGCAACATAAAAGAAAGTAAGACCTAATCCGACAAAAGCAGCAACAGCTATAGCGAGTGCCTTTGAAGAAAAAGTAGCTTTTTGTGATTCACCTTCTTCATAATCTGAAGAATCATTTTTTGAAGGAAGGCCACCAATAGCCCTGCCCTCAGGTGTCACTACATATTTATCTTTTAATAAAAAAAATGTTAATACACCAATAAGCATGGCAATTGAAGCCGCTAAATAGCCCCATTTAAAAGCATAAATATCTCTCACACCGCTTTTATCAACAACATCTCCCAATAAAGGACAAATCAATTGCCCAAGAAAAGCTCCCAGGTTAATACCCATATAAAAAATAGTAAAAGCAGTGTCGAGTTTATTTCTTTCAGATTTTGGATAAAGGTTACTAACCATACTGGAGATATTTGGTTTGAAAAAACCATTTCCCAATATGATAATACCCAGCGCAACATAAAGCAGTGTCTTTGCCAGTTCCAGGTTTGAACTGAATATGCTTGCACTGAAAAACAGCAACATCTGGCCCGTTGCCATCAACAATCCTCCGAATATGATACAAAGCCTGTTGCCTAAAAATCTATCTGCTATAAACCCACCCAGCATTGGTGTTAAATAACAAAGGCCAAGAAATCCACCATAGATAATTGAAGATTGCTCTTTACTCATCATGAGTGCATTAACTATAAATAAAGTTAATATGGTCCGCATACCATAAAAATTAAAACGTTCCCACATTTCGGTACCAAATAGAACCCATAAACCCTTAGGGTGTTGTTGTTTTACTGCTTGTTCATTCATATTAGTTGGTTTTTTCTGCTTGAAATTTTTATATAATTACTCAAAATAGCGAAATTCTTTTAGTACCTGCGATTCAATCGCCTGATTTTTTGAAAACTAAGTTAATAGTTTTGTTTGTTTTAGGGTACCATCGGTAAAAATTTTACTGTAATAACATACTATAATTTTAATTTCGCATCTCAAAGTTTTAAGCGCTTTGAAATTCATACATGAATATTCTTATTATTGGTTCGGGAGGAAGAGAACATACCCTGGCCTGGAAATTAAAACAAAGCCCTCTTTGCAATGATCTTTTTATAGCTCCCGGAAATGCCGGAACAGCTTTGGAGGGAACAAACTTACCTATTGATATAACCAATTTCGAAGGATTAAAAGAAGCTGCTGTTCATCATAAGATCGATTTGATCATTGTTGGACCGGAAGAGCCATTGGTTAAAGGGATCGTTGATTTTTTTGCAGGGTTTGAAGAAACCAAAAATATTAATGTGATCGGTCCCTCCAAAAATGCTTCACAGTTAGAAGGGAGTAAAGCATTTGCTAAATCTTTTATGAACCGGCACCAGATTCCAACTGCAGCATATAAAGAATTTACTGCAGACAATTATGAGGAAGGAGTAGCCTATATAAAGGGTCATTCATTGCCCATTGTTATTAAGGCCGATGGGCTTGCAGCCGGAAAAGGTGTGCTCATCTGCCAAAGTCACCTGGAAGCACTTGCAGAATTTGAACTGATCATTTACAGGGCAAAATTCGGTCAGGCAGGTAATAAGGTAGTGGTAGAATCTTTCCTGGAAGGGATAGAAGTGAGTGTTTTTGTTTTAACCGACGGAAAGTATTATGTGTTATTACCCGAGGCCAAAGATTATAAAAGGATCGGCGAGGGTGATAAAGGTCTCAATACAGGAGGAATGGGAGCTGTAAGCCCATTGCCTTTTTTTGATGACACATTGAAACAAAAAATAATCACAACCATCATCGATCCGACAATAGAAGGACTTCAGAAAGACGGGCTGGATTATAAAGGATTTATTTTTTTTGGTTTAATGATCAACAACGGTGAACCATTTGTTATTGAATACAATTGCCGGCTGGGCGATCCGGAAACCGAAGTGGTTATTCCCAGGATTAATAACGACCTGTTATCATTATTTGCTGCTGTTACAGTACAAAAATTACAGGATGTTTCACTGGATATTGATAACAGGTCTGCAGTTGCAATTGTTGCAGCCAGTGGCGGATACCCGGGAAAACATGAGACAGGTAAAATTATTTCCGGCCTTGATGATGGCAGGGTGGGAGACAGCCTGGTATTTCATGCAGGCACTTCTATACAAGGGGAAAATGTTACTACCAATGCAGGCAGGGTCCTTGCAGTTACCGCTTTTGGTGCTGATATCAAAGAAGCTGCAGAGTTATCCAATTACATGATGGAGCAATTGTATTTTGAAGATATGTATTACCGGAGTGATATCGGTTATGAATTCAAATAAGTTAAGTTGAAATTATTTCAGTTCATTTTACCGGATTGTTTACTAACGAGATAGTGTAATTGATTTTAGAAAGGCGTTTATTCAAAACATAATACTAAATTAATTAGTAAATTCGGTACCCCTTTTTGTGCTACAAAACCGGTATAACAAAAAGCTATCACAAAACTTAAAAATAAAAATATTTGCCGTTGTTAAATCCAATATTTTCCTTCAACTTTGCCTGCATTGATTACATTCGGTTGTTACACAAATTAATATGGGAATTTTTAATTTTTTTACGCAAGAAATTGCAATAGACCTGGGTACTGCAAATACCCTTATCATCCACAATGATGAAGTTGTTGTAAATGAACCTTCCATTGTGGCACTTGACAGGAACAATCCCAAGAATTTACTGGCCGTGGGGAAGAAAGCATTGATGATGCATGAAAAGACCCATGAAAGTATCAGAACAGTGCGTCCGCTGAGAGATGGTGTAATAGCAGACTTTAATGCTGCCGAGCTAATGATCAGGGAAATGATCAAAATGATCTATCCAAAAAAACCATTGTTCGCACCAAGCTGGAGAATGATGATCTGTATTCCAAGCAGCATCACTGAAGTTGAAAAACGTGCGGTTAGAGACAGTGCGGAACAAGCAGGCGCCAAAGAAGTTTATTTAATTCATGAACCAATGGCTGCAGCACTTGGTATCGGTATAGATGTGGAAGAGCCTGTTGGCAATATGATCATTGATATCGGCGGTGGAACAACCGGGATCACTGTCATTGCCCTGGCAGGTATTGTTTGTGATCAGAGCATCCGTATTGCGGGTGATGAATTTACAGCAGACATTATGGAAGCTTTGCGACGTTACCATAGTTTGTTGATCGGTGAACGTACGGCCGAACAAATAAAAATACAAGTTGGTGCTGCTATGAAGGACCTGGACAATCCGCCCGATGATATTCCCGTTAATGGCCGTGATCTTGTTACCGGCATTCCAAAACAGGTGATGGTGAGTTACCAGGAAGTGGCAGAAGCTCTGGACAAAAGTATTTTCAAAATAGAAGAAGCCATTCTGAAAGCACTGGAAACCACTCCACCCGAACTTGCATCAGATATTTACCGTCGTGGATTATACATTACAGGCGGTGGAGCATTGTTAAGAGGACTGGATAAAAGATTGGCTGCAAAGATCAAATTGCCGGTGCATGTTGCAGATGATCCCCTGAAAAGTGTGGTAAGAGGAACCGGTATTGCTTTAAAACATTATGACAGGTATCCTTTTGTTATGAGGTAATTCTATTTATTTTAAATGTTGAATGTTGGATTTTAAGTTTGGCAAAAAAGTTTTTACATTGACAAAAGAATTGAAAATCTTTAATTCAAAATTTAAAACCTATCTGCCGATGGGCAGGTTTAAAATTTAATATATCTTCTCCTTTGCGAAATATCTTTCTGTTCATTCGCCTTTATTTTAACCTGATTTTTTTCCTGATCTTACAGGGATTGAGTATTTATTTAATCATTCATTACAGCAACTACCATCATGCAGCGTTTGGAAATATTTCAAACGAGCTTACCGGAAAAGTAAATGAACAATACAGCCGGGTAGATAATTATTTTCGCCTGAAAAAAACAAATGACTCACTTGTAAAAGCAAACGAAGCTTTATATAATAAACTTAAAATAGATTTTGAACTGCCCGATTCAGTTTCAAAAACAATGATCGATTCGATCTCTACCGATTCACTGAATCAATTCCGGAAATTTACTTATCTCCGTGCCAGGGTTGTATCAAATGCAGTGTCTACTCAAAATAATTACATTGTTTTATCAAGAGGGAAAAACCAGCAGTTGCATGAAGGAATGGGTATTGTTGATATAAACAATGCAGTGGTGGGAATCATTACCGAAGTAACAAATGATTATGCAGTTGTAATGAGCCTGCTACATAAAGACAGCCACCTGAGCGGTAAATTATTAAAAAGTGGTGAAATCGGAACTTTGAACTGGGATGGAAAAGAACCCAATATCATCACATTGATGAACATTCCTAAAAGTGCAAAAGTGGCTGCTGGTGATACCATCATAACCAGCGGTTACAGCACAAGCTTTCCGAAAGGAATGATCATCGGAACCGTTTCGGGAGTTTATACTGAGACCAGCTCAAACAATTTCAGGATAAAATTCAAAACCGCCGCTGATTTTTATAGCCTGCAATATGTTTATGCAATTGATAACAATCAACAGGAATCCATTAACCAGGTATTAGACAAATTAAAACAACAGCATTGATAGCAGGTCATGAGTAGCCTCGTAAAAAATATTATCCGTTTTATCTTGTTTATTTTATGCCAGGTTTATATACTGGATAAGATACATCTGCACCAAATGGTAACGCCTTATTTATATTTTCTTTTCATTTTATGGCTGCCTTTTAAAATGAACCGTACCTTGCTAATGCTCATTGCTTTGGTACTTGGGTTTACGCTGGATAGTTTCCGGCATCATCCCGGATTTCATACCGCAGCTTGTGTACTCGTTGCATATGTACGCCCGTTTTTGATCAATTTACTTATACCACAGGAAGGTGCTGAAACAAATTATGATGAGCCTTCATTTCAAAGCATGGGTGGCCTTTTACCTTATTTGGTTTATACCGGAGTATTAACCCTTTTACACAATGGCTGGCTTTTTTTCCTGGAAGCATGGCAATTCGGAGATGCCTGGTATTTTATAGTTAAAACAATTTTATCTACCGGCATCAGTTTGTTATTAATATTGATTGCCGAATTGATATTTACCCGTAAACAAAAGTTCAGAACCAATACTGTGTAAATGTTAAAGTGGAAAATAATGTTTTAATGCAGAAAGATGTAAGGTTCCCGTTCTCTTAACTTTATTAACTATATTTCTGAAAAAATAAACAAATAAGTGTCTGTATTTAACCAATCAAGAAAAAATGTAATCCGGTTGATATTTATAGGCATGTTCCTTATTATAATTATCCGCCTCTTTACACTACAGGTAATTACCAGCAAATACAAAATATTAGCAGAAGACCAGGGTATTTTCAGGAAAGTAGTATATCCCGACAGGGGGATCGTTTACGACAGGAAGCAACGTGCAATACTGCAGAATACAACTATTTATGACCTCATGGTAGTTCCGGCAAAGATCAAAGGAACCGATACCACAGCGTTGTGTAAAATTCTTGGCATTGATACGGCTGAATTCAGGAAAAGGATCATTACTGCAATCATCAAAAATAAAAGTTACCGGCCATCTGTTTTTGAAGCCTTGTTAAGCGATGAAAAAATGGCAAAGCTTAATGAAAACTTATACAAATTTGCACCCGGCTATTATTTACAGGAACGCCCGGTTAGAGATTATCCTTATGATGCAGGTGGTAATATCTTAGGATATCTATCAGAAGTTGATACTAACTTTTTAAAATACCACAAAGATGAAGGATACCTTATTGGCGATTATGCAGGAAAAACAGGCCTGGAAAGAACCTATGAAAAAGTATTGATGGGCCAGCGGGGAATTGAATTTTGGAAACGTGACAATAAGAACCGCTTAACCGACAGAATGGAGAAAGGTATTTATGATACCATTGCTATTGCCGGTCAAAATATGTATACTTCCATTGACATAGAATTACAGGCATTGGGTGAAAAACTCATGGAAAATAAACTGGGGTCGATTGTTGCTGTTGATCCAAGAACCGGAGGCATCCTGGCCATGATAAGCAGCCCTACTTATAAACCAAAATTCTTAACAGGTACAGAAAGAAAAAAACATTATGCGGATCTGTTATTGAACCCTGCATTGCCATTATTTAATAGGTCTGTTACTGCAACATATTCACCCGGGTCTACCTTTAAAACTTTGCAGGCTCTTATCGGTTTGCATGAAGGGGTCATTGAAACCAGTTTCAGGGTTACATGTTCAGGGGCATTTTATGGCTGTGGCAGTGGCCGGCCAATGAAATGCCTCGATCGTGGCACATTTGACCTCCGGAGTGCTATCACAATTTCTGACAATACTTATTTTGCCACAGTCATGCAGAAAGTGATCACCAATCCAAAATATCCAAACCAGGACAGTAGCTTGGCTAAATGGGATCAATATATGTATGCTTTTGGCCTGGGCCATAAATTGGGTATTGATGTTCCTTCAGAAAAACCGGGAAATATTCCAACTCCTGCTTATTATGATAAAGTACATGGAAAGGGAAAATGGAACTATTGCAATTTCCGTTCGGTAAGTATCGGCCAGGGAGAAGTAAATGTTACGCCAATTCAGGTAGCCAATGAAATGGCATACATTGCAAATAAAGGATGGTATATTATTCCGCACCTTGTAGATTCAATTGAAGGTGGTGATAAATTCGGTTTGCTGGAAAAATTTAAAAAGAAAAACAATGCCATAGATATTCCCGATAGTGTTTTTGAAGCTGTACATGATGGCATGCAGGGTGTGGTAGACCATGGAACCGGTATTGCAGCAAAAGTTCCGGGCATAGCAATATGTGGTAAAACAGGTACGGTTGAAAATTATATCGGTTTGGTAAAGCAACCCAACCACGCTTTCTTTTGCGGATTTGCTCCCAGGGAAAACCCAAAAATTGCGATCATGTGTGTGGTTGAGAACAGCGGGCGGTTTGGTGGAACCTATGCTGCACCGATAGTAGGTTTGATGATCGAAAAATATTTAAACGATTCTATTGCTGGGAAGGCCAGAAAGGAAAGGATGGAGCAATTATCAAAACTTAATTTAATACCACCGCGTATTTATAAAGAGATGCAAAGGCGTGATTCGCTTTCGCATGCAAAAGATTCTGCATACCTTATTGCAAAAGGCTATATCAAATTATTGAAAGACACAATGGGTATGGATGTTTCCGATGAAGAAGATGCACTGGACCAGATTAAAAAAGTAAAAGAAGACCAAAAAGCGGCACCTGTAAAAAATGACAGCAACAGCAATCCTGTCAAAATTAAATCTTCTGCCATTCTCCCGGAGGATAAGAAGAAACCACAAAAAGATTCATTAAAAAATTAACTGAAAATCCTTTCGGGATTTATGGCACAAATAAATAAAAGTATATCAAAAGGTAAAGACTGGGTGCTGATATGGCTCTATGTAATCATTGTAATGTTTGGATTGATTTGTATATTTTCAGTAGAATTTAAAAGTAACGATGATTTTTTCAGGAGCCTTTTTGAATTTAAGAAGAACTACAGCAAGCAATTCCTGTACTTTGGAATTTGCATAATCCTGGCCACTTTTATTTTATTGACCGACAGTAAATTTTTTACTGCTACTCCAAACCTGTTGTACATTTTTGGTATTGTATTGATGCTGGCTACTTTTGTTGTCGGAAAAAATGTCAATGGATCCAGGAGCTGGATACCATTGGGATTCATGAATCTTCAACCAGTTGAACTTTGTAAGATATTCACTGCACTTGCACTTGCAAAATATTTATCAAGAAATGATACTGATTTCAGCAAGTCCAGGTCACAACTGATTGCTGCTGGCATCTCTTTTTTACCGGTTGTATTTTCAATTTTGCAAAATGAAACAGGGCTTGCATTGGTTTATTTCTCTTTTTTATTGCCCATGTACAGGGAAGGGTTGCCTCCGGGTTACCTGATCGCAGGCGCCTCATTGGGCATCTTATTGGTGATAACTTTATTGTTTCCGCCGGTCAGCCTGATCATTACTTTATCGGTCATTGCTTTATTGACAATATATTTTTCAAAAAGAAAACTAAGGCGAAATAAAAGTTTGCTGTTGATTATTGCAGGGCTTTGGCTGATAGCTACTTTGTTTGTAGGAGTTGCTGTGCCTTTTATTTTTAAACATGTTTTTCAAAAATACCAGGCCGACAGGATATTCAGCATGGTGGGAAGAGACAACCCATTTGTTGATGAAACTACAGCATCGCTAACGGTTCCTGATGCGGTTGCTAAAAAAACAAAATCAGATAAGGAGAACTATAATGTGAAGCAATCTAAAATCGCAATTGGTTCAGGCGGAATTTTTGGAAAGGGTTTTTTAAAAGGTACACAAACCCAGGGAGATTTTGTTCCGGAACAACATACAGATTTTATTTTCACATCAGTGGGGGAAAATTTTGGTTTTGTCGGATCACTTTTATTGATGCTTTTATATTTTGGTATGATGTTGAGAATGGTATTTATTGCTGAAAGGCAGCGAAGTACTTTCAGCAGGGTATATGCATATTCGGTAGTTGGTATATTGTTTTTTCACGTAGCCATTAATATCTGTATGACGATCGGCCTGGCACCGGTAATCGGCATTACACTTCCACTGATGAGTTATGGCGGTTCATCCCTGTTAACTTTTACCATCTTACTTTTTATTTTAATAAGACTTGATGCCGACAGGCAAATGGTATTGAGGTGAATTTCTTTTACCTGTAAACTTTTCAGGCTAAACAATAAAAACAGTTTAATCATAAATTCAGTGTGTTTTCAAAAATCCCTTTTCAAGACTCTTTTAAAGTATTTTTACAAACAAAAAATATTTCTTTTATAAATACCCTCTTACAACAGGGTTTAAATTTCCCCTTTGGGGTAAGTAAGCATGATAAAAATTCCGCTAAGTGAAGGAAGTTTTACGGTTGACAAAACAAAAATATTTGTTCCATTTGATAAGGCAACCGATGTTCTTCAGCAACGCACAGCCGGTAGTCTGTTGGTTGAGATACAGCCATTCGCCATCGTTACAAACAATGATGTATTGTTATTGGATACCGGTTTGGGATTTCATACCAAAGAAGGGATGATGCAAATACATCAGAATTTGATGAACAACGAAATCGATCCTGCATCTGTTACAAAGATATTGCTAAGTCATTTGCATAAAGATCATGCAGGCGGTATTCAGGATATCAAAGTAAATGCATCAAGCACTGGGTTAAGTTTCCCCAATGCAACTTATTATGTAAATAAAAAGGAATTTGAATTTGCATCTGAAAAGAACAATACATCATATATTCCTTCAGATTTTTCCCTGTTAAGTTCATCAGATAAACTTGTGTTGCTTGAAGATCATGGAAACATCGATGATATCATTAATTATGAAATGTGTGGTGGACACTGTCCTTTTCATACTGTTTTCTGGATAAGGGAAAACAATGAAATATTATTTTACGGAGGGGATGTTGCGCCTCAATTACAACAATTGAAAAACAGGTTTATAGCAAAGTATGATTTTGACGGAAGAAAAAGTATGGAGTTAAGAAACAAATGGTGGGAAGAAGGAAAATCAGCGAACTGGACTTTTCTGTTTTATCATGATATTAAAACGCCGACCATTTCCTTGTAACGATTAATAAAATCAGGAGTTTATGGTTTTGAGAAACAGATGGTTTTTTCATTTTCAAAAAAAACAATCGGTTGTAAAAAAAGGAGGCCTGCCCTAAAAAGAGCTGGCCGTTGCTAACCTATGAAAAACACCTGCCACAAAAATATATTAATTATTTTTATATGCAAGTTTTATTATAATAATTTTCTAAGTATTAAATGGCTTGTTCCAAAGTATTTAGGGTACCTAAACATATAAAAAAGATCCCTTCGGGGTTAAAGAAGGGATCTTTTTTATATATGTTCCTGGAATTTACTGGTTATTACGCCTTGGAGGGCGTTGAGGCCTGTTATTTTGTTGCCTCATATTTCGCAGTTTGTCAACTAATTTTCTCCTGAATTCATTGTCAACTCTGAAAAAACTGTCAGTCCGGTTACTGCTTCCAAGGATCTTGGTGAACCTTTCCTGGTACCTTTTTTTAATATCCAGGGCAGCCTGTTGCCTGGGCAATTCAGGGAGATTTTGGTCAACAGCCTTTAAATCGGATTCGAATTGCTTGTGAACGGGCCAGAATTTTTGAGCTTCTTCTTCGTTTAAATTCAGTTGCTGTGTTATATAAGCAACATATAAAGCTTTGATCTTTTGCTCACTTTTTGCAGCATCTGTTTCAACTTCCTGTGCATAGGAAAAAGAAAAACCTGTTGTAAGAATGGTTATTAAAAGTAAAAATTGTTTCATTTTTTTTATTTAATTTTTTGTTGATTCATTGACCTTTAATTCATTCAATAAATTATTCAGTGTTTGATCGTCGGTTAAATATTCTACCTCGTCGGGTAGGTTCTTATCATCTGTAACAGATGCTACCAAAGCTGCATTTACGTCCTCACCGTTGTTTTGAAGGTAATTTACAATGTCATCGTCACTCACAGTTGAAAGTACCTGGTCAAAACTGTTGGTTTTTAATATCACATTCGCCTGGGCCATGACAGTAAAAGGCTGCATTGTTTCATCACCGTTTTCTGTTTTATCAAGCAGGGAAATAATACTTAAACCCAGGATACCAGTTATAACGGCAGCTGCAGCATATTTGAAAAAAGATGAACGTTGTTTCATTGCAACAACTTTTGCCGGTTGTGGTAAATTATTTAAAATAACTGCTGCAAGGTTATCAAAATATCCCAGGGGAACCTGATATACATTTATATGCTTAAGGCCGTCAAGTAAAGCCGATCTTTCATCTTCTACAACCATCCCGGCTTTTATTTTTCCCATAATTTCCCCTGCCAGCCCTTCAAAATATCCTTCCGGAACAGTACTTTTTTCCAATAAAGTGATCGGCTTTTGCTGAACAACGCTTAAAATATCATTGGAAAGCATGTCAAAATAACCATCCGGTACAGTATAGATATTCGTATTGGAAACACCTGCCAGCATGGAATTCAACTCAATCAACTCATTTTGTATAGTAGGATCTTTAAGCATGGATAGTTATGACTTAATTAAGTGTTCCTGGTTTAACGGTTTAGTATATATTCTTCTATTTTTTTTACTGCGTGGTGATAACTTGCCTTCAGGGCTCCCTCACTGGTTTCAAGCACCCTGCTCATTTCCTCATATGGCATCTCATCGTAATAACGCAAATTAAACACAGTTCGTTGTTTCTCAGGGAGTTTCTGAATGGCTAATTGCAATTTCCACTCTAGTTTATTGGCATCAAAATGCTCATCTGCCTTTATCTTATTGCTTAGCGTACTATCATCATCGCTCAGGGAAATTGAACTACGTTTTTTTTGTTGCTGAAGAAAGGTTAAGCTTTCATTGGTTGCAATGCGGTAAAGCCAGGTATAGAGCTGGCTGTCTTCCCTGAAATTATCCAGGCTCTTCCATACTTTTATGAACATGTTTTGTAATACGTCGTTTGCGTCTTCATGCTCAACTACCATTCGGCGGATGTGCCAGTATAATTTTTCCTGGTGTTTTTTTATAATGCGTGTAAATGCAACTTCCTTGGTTGTTTCATTTCTGAATTGAAACAGCAGTTCTTTATCATCCAGTAGTTCGGTCATAAATTGATTAAGTATTCCAAAATTAAAAAAACCAATCTTAAGATTGGTTTTATTTTAAAAAGTTTAATAAGAAATGGGCGATCATTTTTTTCTGGACATAACTTTTTCTGCTGCCGCTACAATGTGACCGGCATCCAATCCGTATTTTACAAGTAAGTCACTGGGTTTACCGCTTTCGCCAAAAGTATCATTGGTACCGATGTATTCAATGGGGATGGGGCAGTTTTTAGCTGCAACCTGGGCAATGCTGTCTCCCAGTCCACCAATGATATTGTGTTCTTCAGCGGTTACCGCACAACCGGTTTTTTTAATGGATGCCAATACGGCTTCGGTGTCCAGTGGTTTGATGGTATGAATATTTATTATTTCAACACTGAAACCCTTTGATTCTAATATTTTACCAGCTTCAATGGCAATCCAAACCAGGTGGCCGCAAGCAAATATCGAAATGTCTTTTCCTTCAGAGATTTGTTGTGCTTTTCCTACAATAAAATCTTCTTCTTTTGTGAATATTGGCCAAACCGGACGGCCAAAACGCAGGTATACAGGTCCTTCAAATTTAGCAATGGCTTTTGTAGCTGCCTTGGTTTGGTTATAATCTGCAGGAACAATTACTGTCATGCCCGGCAACATTTTCATCATACCAATATCTTCAAGAATCTGGTGAGTTGCGCCATCTTCACCAAGTGTAAGCCCGGCATGAGATGCACAGATCTTTACATTTTTACCACTGTAAGCAATGCTTTGCCTTATCTGGTCATAAACACGGCCGGTGCTGAAATTTGCAAACGTTGTTGTAAATGGGATTTTTCCGCCAATGGTAAGGCCTGCAGCAATGCCCATCATATTGGCTTCTGCAATGCCGCATTGAATGAATCTTTCAGGGAACTCTTTTATAAAACCATTTAATTTTAAAGAACCGGCCAGGTCGGCGGTAAGTGCTACAATATTTTTATCTTCCCTGGCAGCTTCAAGTATACCGTCACCAAAACCGCTCCTGGTGTCTTTATTGCCTGTAACCTGAATATCATTGAGCATAAGCTGAGTTTTTTTGATGCTGCAAAGTAAAAGAAAGATTTGATTGAAGACAAGGTAAAGTCAGAAAGTTGCAAACAAAGTTTAATTGAGTAAAGATTTAATGTTGATTCAGGCGTCGTTTTCGAATTTAATTTATCAGAACTGATTAATTAACAAAATCAAAAGATGCAGTACTTTCAAAATCTTAATTAAGCGAATTAATTCAAATTCACTTTTTGAGTATTGAAGAGATTTTCATCAGACTTAAGTTTTTGTTCCCATTTCCAGGCAGTTGCCATCATATCTTCGAGGTTGTATTTTGGTACCCAGCTTAAAAGTTTTGTTGCTTTTTCATTGTTTGCAAAAATGGCGATCACATCACCGGGCCTTCTTGGCCCGATCGCATAATTGAGTTTCTGATCACTTACTTTTTCAAAAGACTTGATTACTTCCAATACACTGTATCCATTGCCACTTCCCAGGTTGAAAACATCGCAATTGCTTTCATTCTTATCATTGATCAGGTAATTAAGAGCAAGTGTATGCGCATGCGCTATATCTGAAACATGGATATAATCCCTGATACAACTTCCGTCTTTTGTCGGGTAGTCATTGCCGTGTACTTTCATTTGTGATAATTTTCCAATGGCTGTTTGTGTGATGGCCGGAACCAGGTTTGCGGGTTTTCCTATTGGTATTTCACCAATATGATTTGACGGGTGTGCTCCAACAGGGTTAAAATACCTTAATAAAACTGCCTGTATATCATTACTGATAACAGTTTGTTCAACGATCTGCTCGCCCATTTGTTTTGTAAACCCGTAGGCCGATTCAGCTTTTTGTAATGTGCTGGCTTCAGTTACCGGAATTTCAACTGGATTACCATAAACCGTACAGGAAGAAGAAAAAACAAAATGCGGGATATTAAATTCCGAAGCGCATTTTAAAATATTTATGAGTGAATTTAAATTGTTCTCAAAATACAGCAATGGGTTCTCAACTGATTCTCCAACCGATTTATATGCTGCAAAGTGAATGATACCGTCAATATCAGGATTTTCCTGGAAGATGGCGTGTGTGTCATCAAAAATGCAAAGGTCTACTGTGTAATTTTTAACTTTAACCCCGGTTATTTTTTCTACTCCTTCCAGTATATTTGGGTTACTCCTGCTGTTGTTATCAGCAGAAATAACGTTGAATCCGTTTTGGATCAGGTCGACAATAGTATGTGAACCAATATAACCACAACCGCCTGTAACCAATATTTTTTTCATCTGTGAAAGATAATTTTTTTTACAATGCAAAATGTTATCAGAATTAAATTGATCTGATTATTTCTGAATGCAAAGAAAATAAAAAATCACCCAATGAATTGAGTGATTTGCAAATAAATTCAGGAACAAATAATTTATAAGAAGAAATGAACAATATAATAAGTGATGGCAGCTAGCAAACCGCTGACAGGGATCGTTAAAACCCATGCCCACAGTAAGTTTACGGTTACACCCCACCTGACGGCACTTAACCGTTTTGTAGCTCCAACACCAATAATACTACCGGTAATAGTATGAGTGGTTGAAACAGGAATACCCATTTGACCGGTAAAAAACAATGTAAATGCGCCCGCTGTTTCTGCTGCCACACCTTCCAATGGGGTAACCTTTGTAATTTTGGTACCCATCGTTTTGATGATTTTCCATCCACCACTCATAGTACCCAGGCCAATGGCCAGGTAACAGGCTGCGGGTACCCAATTGGGCAGATCTGAAAAATTCTGAATACTGCCATTTGCAATCAATGCAGCCCCTATAATACCCATTACCTTTTGTGCATCGTTGCCACCATGCCCGATGCTGAATGCAGCAGAACTGAATAATTGCAGTTTTTTAAACATATTTGCTACTTTGTAAGCGGTAGGTGTTCTGATCTTTTCAACATATAAATATACCAGGCAAAATAATATGGAAGTAAAAATGATACCCCAAACGATCATACTATTATCAGCTTTATCAATATCTTTTGCCAGTGCTTTTTCAATATTGAAAGAAGCGATCTTCTTTTTAACCTTTTCGGAGTTGATGTCTTTGATCGGATAGATCGCATTCAATGCAACCAAAGTGCTGTCCAAAGACATGTCTTTTTTAAGAAATTTCTTCAATGGTTCCTTATACTTTTCTGTTGCCAGTTTTGCTACAGCATATTCAGCTTTTATTTTATCATCGCTGGTCGCTTTTGATTCCAACACCAGGAAATCATTTGCATTGCGTACATCATCTTTTAGCCTGCTTGCCTCAATGTCTTTCAGCCACCCGTTCGCAGTTGCCTGTTTGGCGATCTCTTTTGCACCAAGTTTATCAAAGTCATCAACCAAAACCTTGATATTTTTGTAATTGGGGATTGCCTTGTCTAATTTTTCTTTTGCTGTGTTATAAGCAATTAAGGAAGCAGTGTCGTTTGGATTTGATTCTTTTTTTGTTAAGTTTTCAGATACTTCTTTTTTATACTTGTCTATTTTTAAAAACTTCTGAAGATTTTCATCCATTTTGGTTGTTTCAAAATGGTCGAATAACAATACAGTTAAAAATGTAACGATGGTTATGATGCCTATTCTTAACCAGATATTCCGCATGATTGTTACGATAGAAATAAAAATGGAGATACACATTCCTATCAGCGGGGCCAGGAAGATAAAAATTATGGTACTTAAAATAATATCAGATTCTACAATTTTACCCCAACTGAATCCAATTCCTTTTATCATCAATCCATGGGCAATGGCCGCACCTGCAAATCCACCGATCAAAGTATGCGAGGAAGAAGAAGGGATTCCATACCACCAGGTCAATAAATTCCAGAAGATCGCAGCAATGAGCCCCGAAAAAATCACCGGAAGGGTAATGAATTCTTTATTAACGGTTTTGCTGATGGTATTGGCAACCGCATGATCTTTAAAAATAAAATAAGCAACGCAATTGAATATAGCAGCCCACACCACCGCCTGGAAAGGGCTAAGCACTTTGGTTGAAACTACGGTAGCTATTGAGTTTGCTGCATCATGAAAACCATTGATGTAGTCGAATATTAATGCAAGTGCAATGATAATTATAACTAAGGTCATTTTTTAATGTTGAGTTTTGAAAACTTACTGCAGATTTTTATGCATACTTCACAATAATACTTTCTATAACATTAGCTGCATCTTCGCATTTATCAGTAACGATCTCCATTACCTGGTAAATCTCTCTTTTCTTTATAACTTCTTTTGCATCAGATTCCTCTGCAAATAAGCGTTCTATACTCATGTCAAATATGTCGTCGCCCTGGTTTTCAATGCTGTTGATGGTAACCAAAGCATCTGTGATCTTACGCATGTTTTTCATATTACGCAACTCCATAACTGCATCATGAACAGCAACACAGCCCAGTGCTATCACATCAGACATTTTATGGATACCGGTATCATTTGGGTTTACCCTGTAAAAATTGATCTTTTTGGCAGATGCATAAATGTAATCAGCAATATCATCCAATGCAGAAGCCAGGTAATGAATGTCTTCCCTGTCAAATGGCGTAATAAAATTTTTGCCCAATTCTGTAAAGATCTGGTGCGTATAATCATCATTTACGTGTTCCAGGTTTTCAATTTCTTTGATGAGTTTTGCCCTTCCATCAAAGTCAGGTTCATGAACCACTTCCTTTAATTTTTCACCCATTTTTACCAGCACATCAACCACGCTTTCAAATAACTGAAAGAACACCCTGTCTTTGGGTAAAAAGATCTGTAGAATTGAATTTAAACCAGCCATAAAATATGTTTTGCCGCAAAGGTTACTTTTTAGGTTAAAAAATGGGCCCGATATTAGAATGATAATAATTTGGTAACACAGAGGTAATATTAAATTGTTATTTCTTTACTGTAAAATAGTAAGAATGCAAATAAAAAAAATGCTTTTGCTGATTTTCGCACTTGTTTTAAGCAGGTTTGTGCAAGCCCAGTATCTAATGGATATGGTGGATACGTCAAAAGACATGGGAAAGGGCATTCTTGCAATGTACAATCGGTTTGATCATTTAAAAATAAGCGGGTACATTCAGCCACAATTCCAGGTAGCAGGAAGTAAAGGGGCAAAAGGTTTTGCCGGCGGGGATTTTGCAAACAACAGCAATAACCGCTTTATGTTAAGGAGGGCCAGGATTCGAATTGATTATATATATTTCCCTAAAACAAAGGGGCCATCCCTGCAATTTGTATTTCAATTTGATGCAACTGAAAGGGGTGTCAATGCCAGGGATGTTTGGGGAAGGATCTTTGAAAACAAGTATAAAAATTTCGCTTTTACCATTGGTTTGTTCGCAAGGCCTATCAGTTATGAATTGAATTTATCAAGTTCAGACCGTGAAAGCCCTGAACGAGGTCGTATGAGCCAGGTATTAATGAAGACAGAAAGAGATGTGGGGGCGATGCTGACATTTGATGCACGAAATAAGGATAGCAAATTAAAATTTTTGAAAGCTGATATAGGAGTATTTAATGGTCCGGGGCTTTCATCTGCTACAGATTATGATAGTCACAAGGATATCATTGGAAGGGTTTCCATAAAGCCACAATCGCTTGGAAATAAGATCAAACTGGGCGCTGCAGTTTCAGTTTTATATGGAGGCTTATCGCAAAACACCAAATATGTTTATGAAACAAAGACAACAGCAGGTATAAAAAATTTTATAGTTGATTCTTCTTCAGGCAATATTGGTAAAATTGCTCCAAGGCATTATTACGGGATTGATGCTCAAATAAAAATAAAAAACAAAGTTGGGTATTCGGAATTGAGGGCAGAATTCATGACCGGTAATCAAACAGCATCATTTAACAGCAGTGAAACACCCGGTACAGTATTTACAGGCAAGGAAGGTTATTATATAAGAAAATTCAATGGGGCCTATTTTTATTTTTTGCAAAATTTGGGAAGTACTCGTCATCAAATTGGTATAAAATATGACTAGTATGATCCCAATACTTCAGTGAAATCAAATGATATCGGAAAGGCCGGCAGCAATTTGAATGCAGCCAATATCAAATACAGCACGCTTGGTTTTGGCTATATCTGTTATTTATTGGAAAATGTAAAATTGGTACTTTGGTACGAAAAAATAACAAACGAAAAAACACAACTCCCAGGCTATACCAGCGATGTTAAAGATGATGTTTTCACGTGCAGGATTCAATTCAGGTTTTAAGCTTTCTCTTAACAATTACGTAACACAGCGGTAATGATACCGTAACCTTAGGTTCATCTTCTCATAACATGCATGGTGTCTCTTTGTAACAAATAAGAGCGGCATGAAATTATTTACTTTTCTGATTGGGTTTTTTACAATTTCTTTTTTTGCAACTGCACAAACCGGCCAGGTTGAAGGGAAGGTAACGGACTCCAAATCCGGGGTTATGATCAGTGGCGTTACCATATCGATCGATGGAACTATTTCAAAAACGACTTCTGATGTGGATGGTAATTTCAATATGACTTTGACAGCCGGAAAAAAATATTCCATATCATTAAGCTCTGTTGGATACCAGACAAAAAAATTAGAAGAATTTGAAGTGCTGCCAGGCAAAACTGTTAGTATGGATATAGTTTTAGACCGTGTGACTAAAACACAGGATGCAGTGGTTGTCAGGTCAACAGCAAGAAAGGAAACTACAGCCGCATTGATTGCTTATCAGAAAAATTCAAGTGTGGTTGCCCAGGTGATCAGTGCAGAAGCCATCAGGAGATCGCCTGATAAAAATACAGGGGAAGTTTTAAAAAGAGTTCCGGGAACTTCTGTACAGGAAGGGAAATATTTGGTGGTTCGTGGATTGGCTGACCGTTATAACCAGGCTATGCTGAATGGTATTTTATTGAGTAGCACAGAACCGGATAGGAAAACTTTCAGTTTCGACATTTTGCCTTCTTCAATGATAGAAAATATCATTATCAATAAATCATTCATCCCCGAATTGCCAGGTGAGTGGGCGGGCGGCTTGATACAGGTGAACAGTAAAGATGTTCCGGCAAAGAACTTTTTTAATATTCAGATTGGTACAGGCTTTAATACACAGACCATCGGAAAAGACTTTTACAATTATGAAGGAAGTGGAACCGATTGGTTGGGTTTTGATAACGGGAAAAGGGGACTGCCGGCAAATTTCCCTAAAAAAGCAGTTTTTGCCGAATTAGACAACGGTGCAAAAACTCTTTATGGTAAACAATTTACAAACATTTGGACAGCTGAAAAAAACAGATCGAATATTGCTCCGGTACTCAATCAAAGTTTTTTGATCAATGGTGGGTTTAATAAAAAACTTGGCAATAAAACCAAGTTGGCAGCCATACTTGCAGTTAATTATAGCAGAAGCCATAAAAGGACCGAATTTGAAAACCAGGTCAATCTTTTTGAGAATAATGTCGCCAGTCTGAACTTTGATTACTTCAATAATAAATACAATAAAGAGATCCTGGCCGGCGCCCTGGCAAATATTACTTTACAAATCGGTAATAACAGTAAGATATCATTCAAAAATATGTTGAATGTGAATACAGCAAACTATACTACAATAAGGGTGGGAAAAGATTTTGAATCAAATTCAACAACAGGTGATAATATAAGGGCTTCTGAACTGGCTTTTAAGGCAAATACATTTTTCAATTCACAACTTTCCGGTGAGCATAATATTAAAAAATATGATGTAAAATTTCATTGGTTTGGTAGTTTTAATATCCTTGACCAGTATATTCCTGATCAACGCCGTATACAATATAACCAGGACGATCCAACAGACCCCAACTCTCTTTATTCTTTGTTGATCGGTGCATCAAAATCATCACAGAAAAGCGGCAGCCGTTATTATGGTTTTTTAAATGATTACGTATATACAGCAGGTGCTGATCTGAGCAAAAGCATTTTGGTCAATGAGTTATCCCAGATAATAAAAGGAGGATACTTTTTCCAGGTTAAGGACAGGCTGTTCGATTCAAGGCCGTTTGCTGTTTACCTTCCTTCAGACAATCCTGCTTTGCGGCATTTAAGTGCTGATAAAATATTTGCGGCAGAAAATTTCGGCACCGGTTTCGACAATAAATTTGCTTTCAACGAATTGTCAGGTACTTCTTACCGTTATATAGCCAATTCGATCCTGAATGCAGGATTCCTGCAGCTTGACAATCAAATCACCAACAAAATACGTGCGATATGGGGACTGAGAATTGAGAATTTTGACCAGGTTGTTGGAAGTATGATAAAAACAGATCCACGCCATGTGTACAGCAAGGTTACCGATTACCTGCCCGGTTTAAACCTTACCTATAAAGTAAATGGTAAAACAAATGTAAGGGTATCAGCATCTCAAACTGTCATACGCCCCGAATTCAGGGAACTGAGCACATTCCAGTTTTTTGATTTTGACCTTGGTGCAACCGTTGCCGGAAATACAGCATTGGTAAGGACAAAGGTTACCAATTTTGATCTGCGCTATGAAATATATCCAAGAGGCGGTGAGTTATTAACACTGGGTATATTTTATAAATATTTTAAAAATCCAATTGAAGCATATTTTAATGTTGGTGCAGGCGGATCAAGTACATACAACTTTATCAATGCAGATGAAGCAAACAGTTTTGGAGCAGAATTGGAGTTCAGAAAAAAACTTGATTTCAACCCGTTGTTGAAAAACTTCACCGTACAGGGAAATGTATCTTATATCTATAACAGGGTAACAAGCGCAAGCACAGCATTGACCCGCCCCATGCAGGGCCAGAGCCCATACCTGCTGAATGCAGGAATACAATACGACCTGGAAAAATATGGCATCAATACAACTTTATTGTTTAACCAGATCGGCAGAAGAATAGTTTTTGTTGGAGGTTCAGACCAGCCACCAATATGGGAAAACCCAAGACCGGTGCTTGATTTTCAGATTGCAAAAAAGGTTTTAAAAAGTAAAGGAGAAATAAAGCTGAACATCGCTGATATTTTAAATAAAAAAGCGGTATTCTATAACGACCTCAACGATAATAAAAAATACGATAAGGGTTCCGATGCTTTTGCTATTAAAAGAAATTATGGAACCAACGTTGCTATTTCTTTCGGTTATAATTTTTAAAATACTGAATTCAAATAAATACATTTTAAAACCAACAAAAGTAAAAGATGAAAAAATTATTTCTATTCTCTGTTTTGATTGCTGCATCTGCATTAAGTTGTCGTAAAATTGAAGTAGATGGCAATACCACAGTTGTCAACGGAGCTGGTACCGCAACAGAAAATACCATCCTGGAAGGGCGTATCAGTGCAAACAGAACATTAAAAGCAGGTTTAACTTATAAGCTAAGAGGATTGGTGTATGTTACAAACGGAGCCATACTCACCATTGAACCAGGAACTAAAATTGTTGGTGAAACCGGCAGAACCGGCGGGCTTATTATTACCCGTAGCTGCAAGATCATTGCTGATGGAACTGCTGACAAACCAATTGTTTTTACCTCAGAAGCAGCTACCCCGCAACGTGGCGACTGGGCAGGCCTGGTGCTTTTAGGCAATGCGCCAACCAATGCATCGTTTAATGGCGTTGCAGGTGTTGGTGAAATAGAAGGCGGTATCAATAACAGTGATGGATTGGGATTGTACGGCACACCTGCAACACAGGCCCAAAATCCTGCAGATAACAGTGGTATCCTGCGTTACGTTCGCATTGAGTATGCCGGATATGCTTTCCTGCCTGATAAAGAAATAAATGGATTGACATTTGGCGGAGTTGGAAACCAAACCATCGTTGATCATGTACAGGTTTCTTATGCAAATGATGATTCTTTTGAGTGGTTCGGCGGTACTGTTAATTGTACACACCTTATTTCATTCCGCACATTGGATGATGATTTTGATACCGATAATGGATACAATGGAAAGGTTCAGTTTGGTATTGCTTTAAGAGATTCATCAGTAGCAGATATTTCCAAAAGTGAATCTTTTGAAAGCGACAATGATGCGGCAGGAAGTTCTTTGTTACCTCAAACTTCCGCTGTTTTTTCAAATATGACTGTTATGGGCCCAAGAGCTACACTGGCAAATACAGGCAGTGGATTGTTCCTTGCCGGAGCACAGATAAGAAGGAATTCAAGCATGTCTTTGTTCAATTCAATAATCATGGGTTATCTAACAGGTTTGTATATTGATGCTACAAAAGGAATTCCTACTGATAATAATATTCCGGGTTCATTGTTTGTACAGAATACAATCATTGCAGGTTGCCCCACACCTATTTTATATAGTATTGGCACCAATCCAAATGTTCCCATAACTGCAAATACTACGGCAACGATTACTGCCTGGTTCAATGCAATTACAAATGCAAACAGTATACTTACAAATAATACGGATGCAGGACTGATAGCTCCTTACAATTATAACAATCCTGACTTTAATCCTGCCGGAGGATCTGCAGCAGCATCCGGAGCAAGTTTTGCACATCCTAAAGTTGCAAATGGCTTTGCGGCTGTTTCTTATAAAGGTGCCTGTTCACCGGGGGATACATGGTGGAAGGGCTGGACAAGATTTTAATCAGCTTATTTTATTGTAAAAATATTCCCGGTTGAAAACAGAAAGTTTATAAATTAAAAAAACAGCGATCATTTTATCGCTGTTTTTTTTGAATTATATTTAAATTAATTTTTTTTACTTGGCAGGGTAAATCCAAATGTACTTCCAATATCTATTTTACTTCTTACATGAATACTCTGGCCATGTGCTTCAATGATGTGTTTACAAATTGCCAGGCCGAGCCCGCTTCCGCCAACTTTTCTGCTCCGGGCAAGGTCGGTTCGGTAAAATCTTTCAAATATCCGGTCAACATGTTCTTCGGCAATACCAGCGCCATCATCACTGATATCAATCAATACATGCTTACCGTCTACATTGTAAAAACTGGATTCTATGGTGCCATGCTGTTTGCCATATTTAATAGCATTGTCAACCAGGTTGATCAATACCTGCCTGATCTTTTCTTTATCAGCATAAACTGTCAGCGGCAATTCACAACCTTTTTTAATGATGCATTTTATGTCTTTCTCATCAGAAATTATTGAAAGGGAATCATATACATCTTTTACCAGATCCTGTATCACAAAAGTGTGCATATTCAATTTCAACAGGCCCATTTCAAGTTTGGATATTTCATCCAGGTCATCCACAAGATTAACCAGCCTGTCAACATTCCGCGCTGTACTTTGCAGAAATTTCATATTTACTTCATTGTTGTGAATGGCTCCGCTTAGTAAAGTGTCTACATAACCCTGGATGGCAAATATGGGCGTTTTGATTTCATGGCTGAGGTTTTGAAGGAACTCTTTACGAAAGGCCTCATTCTGCTGAAGGATTTCGATCTCTGCTTTTCGCTGCTCAGCCCATTCTTCAACATCTTCCCTTACTTCGTCGATACTTTTTTGCGGCAGGATATTTTTATAATAAAATTCTTCTTTTTTACTTGCCTTTGTTTGATAGATCAGTTTATAGATCAATTTTATTTTCCTGTAAATAAAGGTTTGCAGGGTGTAAAGGATCAATGCAAAGCTGCCAATAAAGATCAAAACAAAGAATATAAGACCTACCCACCATACAGGTTCAAAAAATAAGATCGCTGCTGAAATCGGAATTGAAAGTACCAACGCTGTGAATGCAGCAAGTTGTTGAGGGGTGAAATTTTTTTGTGAAAACATATGAAATAGCTGTTAGATGCAAGCTATTTCCTTTTAGTCTAATTCTGTGTTATTGAGAACAATTTTTCTCATGATACCTGTCCGGCTAAAAGCTAAAGACTAATAGCTAACTGCATTCTTCTACATTTCAAATTTATATCCAACTCCTTTAACTGTAGTAATGCAATCAATGCCAAGTTTTTGCCTGATCTTCCTGATATGTACATCAATCGTTCTGTCTCCCACGATCACTTCAGTACCCCATATCTGGTTTAAGATCTCATTTCTCAGAAATACTTTTCCGGGTTTGGAAGCCAGTAAGGAAAGCAGTTCAAATTCTTTTCTTGCAAGTGAAATGTCGGCTTCTTTATATTTTACATTGTATTTTTCGCGGTTGATCTGCAGGTCGCCAATTTTAATAATGCCGGTTTCATCTTTGTTAAGTCGCCTGAATAATGCATTGATCTTACTTACCAAAACTTTGGGGCTGATCGGTTTTGTGAGGTAATCATCAGCACCACTTTCCAGCCCTTTTATTTCTGTGGGTTCATCACTGAGCGCTGTTAAAAAAACGATCAGTGTTTCTTTAAAAGCCGGCATCATTCTAAGCAGGTTACAAACATCGATACCGTTTTTGCCGGGCATCATAATGTCGAGTATGATCAGGTCTGGTAAGATATTTTTAGCTTTTTCCAATGCCTCGTCACCGTTTTTTGCAGTGGTTACTTCATACCCGTTTGCCCGGAGGTTGAATTCTATTATTTCCAGGATATCCGGTTCATCATCAGCAATCAATATTTTATTTCCTCTTACCATAAAATTAATATTGAGCAAAAATAACCTATCACAACCAGCAATTGGTTCGTTAAATGAAAGTTATAATATTATCAAATTGTTAAGCAAAAGCAACGGCGAAGCCAATAAACAGGTCTTCATATTTATCATTACAATAAAATTGCATCATATTTGCAATCAGAAGTCCCGGGTGCCTGCCGATCTGTTTCGCTGGCAACCGGGTAACTAATTATTAAACGCTAATTCTTTTGATGAAATATTTATATCTGTTATTGGTTTTCTTTTTGACTGGATTTGAAACTTATGCATTTACCGACACAACGGATACAATTGTGAAGGTACCTCTCCAACGCCGCAATTTCCATGATAAAATTTACAATGAACAAAAGCTTTGCGATAAGGCAGATGGGAAACTGGATAATTATTTTCACATCAGTGGCAATGAAACGGTCAATAATTATGTAACGGATGTGCTTTTCAGGAAAATAGATAACCTGAAAAACTGGATCGAACTCAATAAGGAAATCGATAATAACAATCAAAAAATACGGTACCTGCGTTACATCGAAAATATGTTGAAATCATTTCGGGCAGGTTGGAAAAGCAAAGAGATATCCCCGGTTGAAATATCTGACCTGGTTGATAATTTTGAGAAGATCATGAAAGCCCAGGCAGAAGGAGTAAGCATGCTTCCGTATATACAAAGTGCAAGTTATTCTGTTGCAAAGATCAATACCGAAGTATTCACTGATAATGCAGGCTATAAGGAATCGAAGGATATTGTTTACATAAAATTTTGTGCTTTAAACCCGGATAAAATATTGCAAACCATCAGGCCTTATGCAGACAAACCATATGCAGATAGCCTGATCATTGTTGCTGCACGATCCAATCCCGTTCAATTGTATTCATATGCACAATCAAATAATTCTGCAGAAAGTAAACTTATTCACAGGAATTCAAATGAACTCGTAAGAACAGTTGCAAAACTAAGCCAGACACCCAATGCATTGTTTTATTTTCCATTTTTAGATGATATTTTAAAAGGAAAAAAATCTATAGACAGTATCCGGCGATATGTTGGTGAATATGAAAAAGGATATGACAGTGTTGGGTATTTTAAACTGCTGGTAAAAACAGAGATCGAATACTTTAAACGCATGGCACCTCCTTTACGCGATACACCAATAGCCATGTTTGGCCCAAATGGATTGCGGGAGGTTTTAAAAGATAAAGCGATCCAGCATTTTATCACACCCATCAATACGTTACACGACCAGTCAAATTTGTCTGTTCGTATGAAAGCCATTGAGCCATTGTCTGCAACGGAATTGTATTATATGATGGTGATGGGTGAGAATGACATATACACATCCAGTTACAAACACAGCTTTAACAGGATGCTGCAACTTATGGCACCCAAGCCCAGTGGCGATTCCCTGTTGCTTGCTGTGCACTTTGATTATTTCAGGAAGTTCATAAAAATGGCTGCTAATTTCAATAAACTGGATACGTTTCTGCGTAGCATGCCTTCCAATAAATCTGAACTCGTTATGAAGGCATTTGTTGCCAGGCTTGATAAAACAGGCAACCTGGAAGATGCAGTAGATGTGGCCGATGCGTATAGTAGCATCAACGATAAAAAACTTTTAAATACAATTTTATCATACGTTATTGAAAATGAGCAAACCAGCAAAGATGAGCACAATACAAGAGGGCAGGTTATCTACGGCTTGTTAAAAAATATTTTTTTATCAGCAGACACTACAAATAAAATAGACCTTACAAGTTTATTGGGTATACCATCAATTTATGAGGTTGACAATAAAAACCTGCGTGATGAAAGCGGGAAGATCGTTCAACAGGTATTCTGGTATGGCGATGAAGATGGGAAAACTTATTTTCCAATGTTCCTGAATTCATTTTCATCCAAAGAATGGAAGATAACGCCCAAAAAAGAATGGGTTGAAATAAATTCGCTGAAAGGAAATGTATGGATTTATGCCAATCGCCCGTTGGACAATGATGCAAACCTGGATGACAGTGCCCAGGTTCACCTGAATAATTATTTATATGAAAACAACATGCAGCCATCGATTGTTGTACATCGTGGACACAGTTACTGGTTGCCGGGAACCATCAAAAGAATGGCGGGGGATGCTAAAATTGTAGTACTTGGTTCATGTGGGGGATACAAGAATTTGAACGACATCATTGATATAAATCCGGATGCACATATCATTTCTACAAAAGAAATCGGAGCTGGTGAGATCAACAGGCCGATTCTGAATTATCTTAATCAAAACTTTGAGTCGGGAAGCCCGCTTGTTTGGAAAACCATGTGGGCATCACTTACAAAATTATTTTCATCAGACCCCAATAAAACGATCAGTGAAAGCTGGGATGATTACATTCCACCATATAAAAACCTGGGAGCAATATTTATCAAGGCTTATAATAAAAAAATGGAAGGAGAATAATTTTTCCGCAGATGAGCGCAGATTAAAATCACACAGATTCATTTCTCATAAACCTGAATTTATGCGATCATCTGCAAATACTTTACCAGCTTTTATCTGCGGATAAAATGATCACAGCTAATTATGCAATTATGAGTAACGGGATCCCGGCAAAAAAAATCTTTGACATTTCTTTGCTTCGCAGGGTTTTCAGATTTGCATCTCCCTATAAAAATAAATTTTACACTTCTCTTTTTTTATCGGTTTTCCTTGCTTTGATTGCGCCCATCAGGCCTTTCCTGATACAGGTAACCATCAACGAAGGTTTAACCGGAACAAAGGCAGCTCAGTTTATAAACGGCCCGGGTGGATTTATCATTGAGATCACCATTATCCAGGTTTTCTTATTACTCATAGAAACGGGGACACGTTTTTATTTTACATTTACTACTGCAGCGCTTGGACAATCGGTGGTAAAAGATCTTCGTATAGCCACATACAATAAAATTCTGCACCTTAATTTATCACAGTTTGATAAAACACCTATTGGCACATTAACCACCCGTACCATCAATGATATTGAATCAGTAAATGATATATTCAGTGATGGGTTGATCCCTATTATTGCAGATATGCTTTCAATCATTTCAGTGCTTGGTTATATGTTTTGGGTAGATGCTAAACTGACATTCATTTGTCTCATTCCTTTTCCATTCCTCATCATTGCTACCTATTTTTTTAAAGAAAGCGTAAACAGATCCTTTATTAAAGTTAGAAATGCAGTGGCAGGTTTAAATGCATTTGTGCAGGAACATATTACCGGTATGTCGCTGGTACAGGCTTTTGCTGCAGAAACAAGGGAACAGGATAAATTCAACGAAATCAATAAGCAACACCGCAATGCAAATATAAAAGCCATTTTTGCCTATTCGGTTTTTTTTCCTGTTGTGGAATTGGTATCTGCATTGTCAATCGGATTACTGGTATGGTGGGCTGCCAAAGAATCATTGCATATGCCGGATGCAAGGGCCGCCAATGTTGGCGGTATCATCACATCTTTTATTTTATGCCTTAATTTATTATTCAGGCCTTTAAGGGTGATTGCAGATAAATTCAATGTGTTGCAAATGGGAATGATAGCAAGCGAACGTGTGTTTAAAATATTAGACAATCAGGATTACACTGAAAATGAGGGTAATTACATTCCCGCAACTATGCCCGGTAAAATTTCTTTTAAAAATGTGTGGTTTGCCTACAATGAAGATGACTACGTGTTAAAGAATATTTCATTTGCAATAGAGGCAGGAAAAACCATTGCGATAGTTGGACATACCGGCAGCGGAAAAACATCCATCATCAGCTTGATAAACAGGTTGTATAAAATCCAGCAAGGTGAGATAAGCATTGACGACGTATCAATTGAAAAATATGATCTTGTTTTTTTAAGGTCTAAAATAGGTGTGGTGTTGCAGGATGTGTTCTTATTCAGTGGTTCTGTTATTGACAATGTTACGCTGAGGGACCCCGGCATAAAAAGGGAAGAAGTAATACAGGCGGCAAAACTGATCGGCATCCATGATTTCATAATGAGGCTTCCGGGAGGTTATGATTATGATGTGATGGAAAGGGGCGCCACGTTGTCACTTGGCCAGCGGCAACTGCTTTCTTTTGTGAGGGCATTGTTATATGATCCGGCTGTATTAATACTGGATGAGGCCACTTCCTCCATTGATTCTGAAAGTGAGGGGCTGATCCAGCATGCAATAGAAAAGCTGATCAGCGGCAGAACATCAATTGTTATTGCCCACAGGCTGAGTACCATTAGAAAGGCAGATAAGATTTTGGTGTTGGATAAGGGTGAAATAAAAGAAATTGGTACCCACAACGAACTGATGATGCATCAGGGCTTTTATTACCAGTTACACAAAATGCAGTTTGAAAAGCAGGGTATGGATACCTGATTCTTCCATTCGTATGAAAATCAACTTCCCTTTCATATGATATGTCCGGACCTGATTTTCATTGGTTTTAAAGGTTTATCTCTTTTAGTTTGCTTCAAATTTCAGATTTTAGCACTATGCCCTTATCTTTGCGCCAAAATTAAGGGAAGATATGGCAGCAAAGAGCATCAAATCATTACTGGTAGCGGTTTTCAGCCTTAGCTTGGTGTTATTTTCAACCTTTTCCAATGCCCAGGAACCTGCACATGAAAATGGCAATGAAAAACACGAAGCAAAGGAAGAGAAATTAGATCCGGCCAA
>JAYSWW010000405.1:0-7803 GCA_043717805.1 Ferruginibacter sp. | reverse complement strand
TTGAAACACGGCTTCCGTCCGCCCCCATTTTGGCAAACCCCATGTTGTATGCAGTTATTTGCTTCCTTGACCAATATCATATTCTTTTATTTAAATGTTGTTTAGAAATATTACTTCATCAATTAGTTTTACCGTTTAAATTTTGCCCATCGAAAAAGATGATTTAGTCTTAAAAAAGCTTTCGTAAGTTTAATAGCATTTTATGTTTAAAAGTTTGATACTGTCCAAAAAAAGGATCCCATTCAAGAAGTGTGGATTCTCCTACAAGCCCTTGAATGGTGTAAGGGTCTTTAGCTACAATTTTTTGTGCTTCCTCAACATTTTCAACTTTTAAAATAAGCATTGCTGATTTTACTGTAGTATTTATCAATGGGCCAGATGCGACTAATTTCTCGTCCTTAATTAGTTGCTCTAAATAATTAATATGGGCTGTAAGATATTCTTTCCACCCTTCTTCATTTGGATGAGTATAAGTGGCTACAAAATATTTCATTTTTTAAATTTGATACTAATTTTCAAGTTTTATTTTGAAATTGCACACAACAACTGCTATATGAATACCTGCAGTAGTTTTTTACTGTTTGAATTTTAAAGTATTAAAATTCTTGATGATACTTATTTTTTCTTCAATACAATTTTTGCCTGGCTCAGTTTATAGGCCGGTTCTAAAAAAGCGATGTAATTTTGCCAGTTTTCTTTTTTATCAAAATTATTCTTGTAGATTTTTTTGGTGGTTATTATAAGGATATTATCATTGACTTTTGCTGCGCTTACAAAACTACCGCTGCTGTTGTCAATATTCATATTCAGATCCTCCAGTCCGTCAACGGTATAGCCAGCCGGAATATTTATTGTAATACTGTTTTCAATCGTACGGGCAGCGGGTATCCAGATATCGGTTTGACGGGCCTTCATTTCATTTGGTTCCAGTTTTATCTGGCCCCCAATTAGTTTGCCCGCTTCGAAAATATAATTTTTCCCTGCTTTACTGATCAGTTTCTTCACACTGAATTTTTCTTTGAATTGCAAAATGGCTGTATCGCCGGACCGGCCATTTTGCAATAATTCAAAGTCATTGTACTGGTCAACATCCAGGTCGTTTCTCAGTTCCTTTTCAAAAAGTGATCTTCTTTCTTTTACCTGTTCGTCTTTATCAGTGTATTCATATTTTGTATCAGGTGTTGAAGGAGAGTCATCTTTTTTCTTTGCTTTGCTCAATGGTTCTGCATAATATTTTTCAAAATCTGCTTTCAGGTAATCCCTGTCAAGATTTGCCTTGCCGATCAGGGGTGATTTTTCAGTTCCCAGGTAAGAACTTATCCGTTCTACTTTAATATTATCCATGGCATCGGTAAAATTTACAGTAAACACTTCCCTGGCAAGGTTTGAACTTGCTGCTGATGCAGGAACACTGGTCTTATAGTAACTTTCAGCTTCATCATAGCGGATACTGTATCCTTCTGCATTTTCAAGATATGAATGTGCAGTTCCAAATGATTCAAAATTATTGATGGCTTCAAGGTAATAAGATTTGTCTTTGAGTTTTACTTTCATAACAAAATCAAGTTCTTCCATAAAAATAGCATCCCGCCAGGTTCCAAGTGTTCTTGGTACATATACAAACAGTTCCGATTGAATGCCCTGAGCGGCCAGTGATGTGCGAAAGGCTGTGGCAAATGTTACTGCATTCATCCTTACCTCGTCTTCCCTTTCTTCTTTTTTCTGTCCGTTTTTTTCTTCTGCTTTCAGTATTTTTTTATACAATCTTTTACCGGTAAAATATTTTTCCAGCTCTGAATGAACCGGGCCCTTGTAATACATTTCAAGGAAAACTTTTCGCAGGCAGTAATAACATTCCTTCACAATATCTGCATCACTCTTTAAAAGTCCGTCTGCTTTTTTCTTGGCCAGGTATTGCGTTGTATAGGCAACAAGCGAAGTAGTAACGGTTGTGTTGTACATGGCGGCGCCAACATATCTTTTATAAACCTGTTCAATATCCAGCCCAGAGCGGTCTACAGTGGCTTCTCCCAGGCTTCTGTCGCCGGGTTCATAATCGAGGAAAACCACTCTGAACTTTACACTTGGTGTATTTCTCAGTTCATAACTCCAGCGCTCCTCCAGTGTCTTTTCACGATCCTTATCCAGGAAAAAATAACTCAGGTAAGATTCATTGTCGCCATAAACAGATGCCTTTGGATCGAACTTTATATTGGGTGCTCCATTGTAACTGCGGTATTTAACTTTCATACCATTGGCCATCGTAAAACGGTATTGCTGGTAAATGGTAGGATAATTATTTGACAATGAAAAAATGAAAGGCGTAAAATTGATTCCTTCTGTTTTCATGTCCCAGTTAAGGCTTGAATTAACAGTATAGTCAATGATATCACCCACTTCCAGATCGGGGATTGCTATCTTCATTGACTTTACTTTCATCTTATAATAAATGGGTTTATACATATCGGGTACATCCTGTTCCTCTTCAATGGCACTCTTCATATCTATATCCACGGAGTTGCCACTGTTTTTTATCACTTTGTAAACAGCATTGCCATCCGTACCCATAGTGACATAATAGAATGTTGAAAATTTTTCCACTGCATTTTTATCCTGTAGTTTGATGCGCTTATGAATAAATTCACTGATAAGCACACCTGCAGTTACCCTGCCCCTCGCCACCTGGCGCCTGAAGAGATATTCTTCTTTCATACCGATGATAACTGCGCTTTCGTTCTTCCATTCTTCGGGTATGGCGGTAACTTTGAATTCATCCTCTATTTTATCACCAATAGATGGGGTTTGCGCAAAGGAACTGATGGGCAAAGACACCAGGCATAATTGTAATATAATTCGAAACATATCTCTGTAAATTTTATCAATGAATTCAATCATGATTCCCTGCTTTGATGATTGAGCATTGAAGATTACATATTGTAAATTCTTTTTCTCAAATAAAATCTCAACAACCAATGTTCATTACTCATTTTGAAAGCACAACCTGGTCGTTGTAAAATTTATTGATATCCGCAACAAAAGTATTCCATCCGGCAAAATCAGCTTTCTTTAAAATTGGTTTTTGGATCGTGATCGTTTTGGTATATACGATGCTTTTCCCTTTGTTAACATAATTGCCTTCAAAAGACCAGGAAGGCGTGATCTTCTTAAATGCAGCCGGTAAATAATCAACTTTATAACCGGAGGGTATATTCAATTCAGATTGCGTGGTTAAGTAATATTTTTGGTTGAATTCATAATCATTCTTCCTGTCTTCCGGCATCTCAAGGTTACCAAATTCCTTTTCCCAATCCATCACCACATACAATTCATTGCCTGTTTTTGTTACCTGGTTGCTGGCCTTAAAATCATATTTAAGTTGCAATGGTTTTTGCCTGTCATTGAAATCAGAATTCATCACATTGAAAACTTCGATGTTGCTGTTACTGTTCCTTACAAAAGAAGAAAGGCTTTCTGTTTTCTTATCATTCTTTACAGAAGCAAAAGCGCTTTGTACAGAAATTTTTGATTCCCCGTTGTATTCAACAACTGCATTCCCTGTAATGGTGTTTTCGGTTATGTACATTTTATTTACGACAGATTCTTTATTCCTGTCTGCAGAAAATTCAGGGATCCTGTCCAAAATATGATTCTTTCCGTCTTCAATTAAAACCTGCTTTCCCTGTATGCGTTGTGCATAATCATTCAAAGCAATATATTCTTCTGTTCCGTCCAGGAAATATCGCTTGCCATTTAAAATAACAGTACATATCATATGGTTATCGACTACCAGTGAAGGAAGTGTATAATCATATGGAAGGTCAGAAGTGCCTATCCAGGTAAGCCTTGCATCAAAACCTGCTATGTTAAGCATTGTTTTTAGGAGGTTTGCTTTCCCTTTACAATCGCCGTATTTGTTTTTAAAAACATTTTGTGCTGCATCTGGCTTGAAGCCCATGATGCCATTTTCAAAAGCGATGTAACGAATGTTGTCCTGTACCCAGTAGAAAATACTTTCTACTTTTTCGGGGTCTGTTTTTTTATTAGAAATGAGTTCAGCCACTTTTGCTTTCAAAGGTTCGGCGTTGTTCCCGATCCCGGCGCAAACACTATTATACCAGCCGTACAGGTCTTTGACATTTTCAAAAAGCACCGTTCGTTTACCTGATTCCGTAAACGCTTTTGTTACACAAATAATGTGCGGGTAACTGATTGCATGGTTTGGAGAATTGGGTTCATTTTTATAAGCGGCTGCTTTTCTGAGCCTGAAAATGATCTTTGTTATTTCACCTTCCTTTACCAATGACTTTTCAATATCATACCCGTTAAAATTAAATTCACGCAGATCTGTTTCCAGCCAGGATGGAATGTTGAATTGTATGACCCTTTCAATGACCGGGTAATTTTCCAGGAAATAAAATGAAGTAAGAAATTTAATATCATGGTAATTTTCCTGGTAAGTATATTGAAATGGCTTTCCTTTTTCAGCAAGGGGAAATTTAACCACACAAACTTTTGCATCACTGTGAAAAATGTTTTCACTGTTGTAATCGCCACAAAGTTTTTGTATGGCAACATCTTTTTTATCTGAATTCTGTACTTTGATATTTTCAATGGATTGTTCATCACTGTAAAAAAGCCCGTCTTCGTATTTGATAAAATCTTTTAACGGAACCAGGATGGTTTCAGATGAAACGGTGGCATTTACTTTTACTTCTCTACCTGATGAATTTGCCTTCAAAGAAAAATCAACTACTTCTTTATAAACATTTGCAACTACATCTTCTTTGGGATACAAAGATTTCCATTCAGAAACCTTGTCTGTAAAACTTACCTGGGCATAGCTATCAACAAATAATAAAAAGGAAATAATGACAAAGTATAAACTCAGGTTTTTGTATTGCATTGGTCAGTTTATTTATTGATACAAATTATTTTATTTTTCTGATATAATCCATTTTTGATGAAAGATTTGAGGATAAAAACAACATGGCGTTGAAAGCCGGACAAAATGCAAATAAAGTAAAACAGACCTATATCAAATTTTACAAATAAAATATTTTATTTATGTTGAATAAATCCTGTTGTTAATTTAAAAGTAAGAATTGGAAAACCTGCTAACGGAATAATACAAAACTGCCTTTTTCTTCAAAAATACTTCCATTATAAACATACCTGCAAACCCAGGCAAAGATTCCTGTAGGCTGATCTTTCCCTTTATACTTGCCATTCCATCCCTGCCCGTTGATACTTGTACTGAACAGCTTCTCTCCCCAACGATTGTAAATAAGAAAATTATCCAGCAAAGCTGAGGTAGGAAGGATGGGCCTTAATATATCATTATTGGAATCACCGTTGGGTGTAAATGCAGTTGGAACATAAAAGCCACCGAGTTCTGTTTTTGCTACTGCATTACCCGGGTTACTATCAGGACAACCGGTTACTGCCGAAAGAGCCACAACATCAATCGTTACCGTTTGTGATGGAGACAATCCGCTAATTGTGTGTGTTGTTCCTGTACTTCCGGAAGAAGCATTTATAAAAGGCCCTCCGTTTACGGAAACCTTATACCCGGCTGCCCCTGCCACAGGCTGCCAACTGAATGTAATACTGCTTGCTGTGATATATGAAGCTAGAACAACCGGCATTGCCAATGGGGAATATGAACTTACCAAAACGGGTACCCGCGTTCCGCTACAACCGCCCGTAACAGCTTCAACATAATACGAACTATTTATTAGAACTGGTAAAGTAATAAATGAAATACCCGTTCCCAAAATAGTACCCCCGTTCAAAACGTTGTACCAGTTATAAATATAACCCGGTTGTGGATTTTGTACAGTAAGAGTCACTGTATTTCCCTGGCAAGCTGTAACAGGATTCACAACGGGTTGAGTTACGATCGTTACATTCACATCAATATTTGCCCGTAAACTTGAACAACCGCCATTTGTTGCTTCAACAAACCAGGTTGTGTTAGTTGTAACAACGGGAGTTGTAAAAGAAATGCCTGTTCCCAAAGAAGTTCCGCCTGTAGCGGCAGCATACCAGTTATAAATATTTCCCGCAACGGGATTTTGAACTGTAAGGGTGGCTGCATTTCCCTGGCAAACTGAAACATTATTTACAACAGGAGTGCCTACATTATTGACGCTAACTAAAACGGGTATACGTATACTGGAACATATACCATTTACTGCTTCAACATACCAGGTGGTAGCTGTTGATACTGCAGGAGTAGAAAATGAAACACCGTTGCTGATCAGTACCCCACCGGTTGAAACATCGTACCAGTTATAAGTTACACCCGCCTGTGAATTTTGTATAACCAGCGATGCTGCATTACCCGGGCAAACAGTAACAGCATTAACAACCGGGGCTGCCGGAACTAAAGGTGCTGTTAAAGTAACCTGCCTGGTAAGCTGGCAAACGCCCTGGTTGATAGCCAGCGTATACATTCCAGGTGCTGCATTAACAAGATTGGCTGTTACTTGTCCTGTAGGAGTCCACAAAAAAGTTAATGGAGGATTTCCGCCGGTAACAGTAGTCGTTACATTTCCGCTGTTCAGGCTGGAGCAATCGGGTTGCGTGACAAGCATTGTAATATCCAGGGTGTCTGTAGAAAAAGTAAAATAGTCGTTGTGATTAAGTGTAACTGCACCGTATAGATTTCCGTTTGCGATGCTTAGCGGGTAAATGGTAGTTGATGCGGCAGGAAAAGCAGGGTCGGCAGAAACCAATATATTTTTTACTGTTGCTGGAACACTCGCCTGGCTTACCGCAATCGTAATCGGAGAAATATTCCCGGTTTTGCTAACCTTCCAAACCCGTTGCATCCTCTGTGCAGCGTTATCATATGCACATTGATCAAGGGTGGTAGTGCCGCCATTGTCAGCAACCAGGAGATAAGATAAGTCATTGGAAAAGCTGTTTGTATTGTCAGCATTCAGTAAAGGGAAATTGCCGGAAGCATATGTTCCGTTGTAAAGTGTGATCAGTGCAGATGAATTTATTGATTTTGACTGTTTCTGTGACAAAGCTGTTGCATCATCACGACCGATTCCAGTGATATCATTTGCATATGCATTGTTCAAAGTCCTGTCCCAGGTAACAGTTGCATTTGAAGCGGTATAATTATTTGCATTCACTGCCGCCTGGTTCAGTGTAAAGCCATATTTGACAGCCAGGTAGGATTCTATTTTATTTCTTTCTGCAGCCGTTAAAGTGGCTTTATAAATAATAATTTCTGCAACATCGATCTTACAGGGAAGATTTAACAAATATTCATTGCCGATCACTATTTTGGAACTCACTCCGCCAAATGAACCCGGGGCAGGTATGGGAATGGTAGTGTTATCTGCACCATTTAACCTGTTTACAGATGATGCTGCATTTGCGTATACAGTTGACAGGGAGTGTTTGTTTAAAACATTGATGGTACCGATATTTTGCCCGGCAGATGCAGGAACTGCTTTGGGAAAATCGAACCTGATGTTTCCGGCGGCGTTTTCAAAACCAAATCTACCGGTAGCGCCTACCTGGTCTGTTTCCCATTTAAGCCAGACAATACCGCTTTTTAAATTAAACACCTGGAAAACCGTTACATTGCTGTTGGTAACCAATGATGTTCCAAAAAAACTGTTTATGCCTGACAAGGAATTGGTAACACCATCAAAGCTTATGTATGGGTTGAAATTGATACCCGCATTGATCAGTGTGGGGCCAGTCTGAACATTGACCGTTCCTGAAATTGGCTGAACCGTAAAGTTTCCGGTTACATTACTGCCTGATAATTCCTGCCATTGG
>JAYSWW010000404.1:0-7808 GCA_043717805.1 Ferruginibacter sp. | reverse complement strand
CCGTTGTATATCAGCTTTTGAAACAGCATTTATCTTTTGCAGGTAAGTCCTGTAAAAATCTTTCGGTAAATTATTTATGAGGATAAAGTTGACAGTGCTGTTGCCGAAATGGTGAGTGAAATAATCAATATGAGAGACGGAAAGATCACCGATGAAGAATTGAATACAGCCAAAGCTGTTTACAATGGCACATTTGCATTGCGGATGGAAAACCCTGCTACTACGGCAACCTACGCTTCAAATATCCTCATAAATAATTTACCGAAAGATTTTTACAGGACTTACCTGCAAAAGATAAATGCTGTTTCAAAAGCTGATATACAACGGGTATCAAAAAATTATTTTAATGAAAGCAATTCCAGGATTCTCATAGTTGGCAATGGCAGTAAGATCTTACCCAACCTGGCCAGGCTTGGTTACCCGATCAAAAAATATGACAGATTTGCTGAACCCATCGTTGATAAGCCTGTAGAAATAAAAACAGATGAATCTGTAAAAACATCTGACAAGGTTTCTGCTTACAATATCATTGAAGATTATTTAAAAGCAATCGGGGGTAAGGAAGAAGTGAAAAAAGTTACCAGCGTTTCTTCAACGATCAGCCTGGAAATGATGGGCAGGACTTTTTCAGGAATCGATAAAATAATGAGCCCGAATAAACAAGTAACAGAATTAAAAATGGGAACGATGACTGTAATGAAATTTTCATTTGACGGCAAAAAAGGATACCAGCAACAGGGCCCTCAAAAAGCCGACCTGAATGAAGCGGAGATCAAAGAAGCACTGGATGAGAAGGGTGCAGTTCCTCAATTGTATTACATCAGTTCCGATTATAAAACGGAATACATCGGAAGTGGTAAATTCGGTGATGAACCTACTTACCGGTTAAAAGTTGTTATGCCAAGCGGCAGGTTATCCATACAGGAATATTCCACTAAAACAGGTTTGTTGCTGAAAGAGGAAACTACATCAAAGCAGGGAGATGCTGATGAGCCGATTACCATTGAATATAAAAATTATAAAAAGGCAGGAAATATCATGTTGCCTTATGAAATTACCAGGAATACCGGCGGACAGGAATTTACCATGGTCTATACTGATATCAGGATAAACGAAGCTGTTACAGAAGCCGATTTTAATTAATAAATTCTTTTCACTGAAAGCCACCCTCTAAACGGGTGGCTTTTTTTTGTTATATCCCGACTGAAATAAGGAACTTCAATTAAAAACCATTTTGTATTTTTAATTCAATGAAAAGGGCCTATATTTTTTTATTGCTGACAGGATTATTTATTCTTTTTATCAGTGCAGGTTTTGATGAAAAAAAGAATAACCGGACAAGAGCTGCCCTGGGGAAAAAACTATTCAATGAAAAACTATTATCAAAAGACTCTTCAATCAGTTGCTCAAGTTGCCACAAACCTGCTTATGCTTTTTCTGATACCATGGCTTTCAGTGTTGGAATATATGGAAAACCTGCCAGGCGGAATACACCCTCTGTTTTAAATATGAAAAACCGGCCGTATTATTTCTGGGATGGCAGGGCTTCATCATTGGAAGAACAGTCCCTGTTCCCTATACAGAATCCTGATGAAATGGGTTTACCCATTGCGGAAGCAATTGAACGGTTGAACAACAGTGAAGTTTACAAACAATTGTTCCAAAAAATATTCAAACAGGACCCCAATGAAAAAAACCTGTCTGTAGCTTTTGCCGCTTATGAAAATACACTTGAAACAGTAAACAGCAAATTTGACGACTGGAGCAATCTTTTAAAAAAACTTACTCCTCAGGAAGAAAGGGGCCGGCAGGTTTTTTTGAGCAGTAAGGCAAAATGTTTCGATTGCCATTTCCGGGAAGACTTTACAGACGACGGATTTAAGAACATCGGCTTGTTCAATGGTAAAGAACTAAATGACAGTGGCCGGTACAACATCACAATTAATAAAAATGACCTTGGGAAATTCAAAACCCCGGGCTTGCGGAATATTGCAGTAACTGCACCATACATGCACAATGGGATGTTCAAAACGCTGGAAGAAGTGGTTGAATATTATAACAATCCTAACAACATTATTGGCAACAGTATCAATATTGACCCTTCCTTAAGAAAACCTTTGGGACTTACTTCCAGGGAGAAAAAAGACCTCGTATTCTTTTTAAAAACACTGACTGACAAAGCATTTATCCAAAAATAACTTTTTTGCCGTTGGTAATACTAATTAGCTTTAACAAAAAATTAGGCACTATATTAGCTATCTGAAAATTGAATTAATTTTATTTGTAATTAAACTAATAAGACATGGACACAGTGAAACCCAAAATATTACTTTGCGAAGACGACAATAACCTTGGCATGGTATTAAAAAATTATCTTGAACTGAATGATTATGATGTAATACTTGAAAGGGATGGCCGCCTTGGTTTGGCAGCATTTCAACGGGAGAAATTTGACATCTGTTTACTGGATGTTATGATGCCCAATATGGATGGCTTTACCGTTGCTGAAGAAATAAGGGATATCAATCCCGATGTTCCGTTGTTTTTCCTGAGCGCTAAAACCATGAAGGATGATATCATTCAGGGATATAAACTGGGTGCGGATGATTACATCACCAAACCTTTTGACAGTGAAGTATTATTGCATAAAATAAAAGCAATATTAAAACGCAATGAGGAGTTACACAGAGAGGAAGTGAATGCAGAATTCGACCTGGGTAAATATCATTTCAACCCACGCTTAAGGGAGCTTACGGTAAACGGTAAAGTACAAACGCTTTCTCCCAAGGAAAATGAATTGCTGAAAATGCTGGCAGAATACAAGAATGACCTTTTGCCAAGGGAAGCGGCCTTAAAAAGGATATGGGGAAGCGATACTTATTTCAACGGGAGAAGCATGGATGTTTACATCGCCAAACTTCGTAAATACCTGAAAGAAGACAGCAAACTGGAGATCGTGAATATTCACGGCAATGGTTTCAGGCTGGTGGAACAGGAGTAAAAAATACCGAACAAGGAATCAAGAATTAAGAAGTAAACCCACTTCAAAATTCATCATTCCTTGTTCCTTGTTCATTATTAAAACTATTCCTATTCCGAAAACAAACTCCCACTAAGTCCGATATTCCCCTGCTTTTTCCCCAGGTGCTCATAAGCCTTTGCAGTAGCTTCTCTTCCCCTGGCAGTTCTTTGTAAAAAACCTTCCTTAATTAAAAAGGGCTCATACACTTCTTCCAAGGTACCGGGTTCTTCACCCACAGCCGTTGCAATGGTTGTTATTCCCACAGGCCCTCCTTTGAATTTATCAATGATGGCAGAAAGGATGCGGTTGTCCATATCATCCAACCCATGCTGATCAACATTCAATGCTTTTAAGGAATGCTCGGTAATATTCATGTCAATAACACCATTACCGATCACCTGTGCAAAATCCCTCACCCTTCGTAAAAGGCCATTAGCGATCCTCGGTGTACCACGGCTTCTGCGTGAAATTTCTGTTGCCGCATCGCTGGTGATCTTTGTATTCAGGATTTTTGCACTACGCAGCAAAATATTTTTCAGGGTTTCAGCATCGTAATATTCAAGCCTGGCTTTGATTCCAAACCTCGATAACAAGGGCGCAGTTAACAACCCGCTGCGGGTAGTTGCACCAATGAGGGTAAATGGATTTAAGGTAAGCTGAACACTCCTGGCATTTGGGCCGCTATCGATCATGATATCGATCCTGTAATCTTCCATGGCAGCATACAAATATTCTTCTACCACGGTACTTAAGCGATGGATCTCATCTATGAATAAAACATCATTGGGTTCAAGATTGGTAAGTAAACCGGCAAGATCGCCCGGTTTTTCAATCACCGGCCCGGAAGTTTCTTTGATCTTTACGCCCATTTCATTGGCAACTATCCGGGATAAAGTGGTCTTGCCCAAACCGGGCGGGCCGTGAAATAAAATATGGTCCAGCGCCTCTCCCCTCAGTTTTGAAGCCTTGATAAATATGCTGATATTTTCAATAAGCTGAGGCTGGCCGCTGAATTCATCTATCAATGCCGGCCTGATGTTGTTTTCAAATTCCTTATCAGCAGGTTGTAAAAGATCCTTACTTGTATTTAAATTGGGATTACCCATTCATTTATTTTTTCTATTTTGTAAAACTAAACATTAATCCTTTAAAACTGTTTCAAGGATTCATACACTTTTATTTCTATACTATGAATATCTTGGATCACAAAGACACTGAGGCAATGGGATACAAAAAATAAACTAAAAAACATAAATATGAAAATCGGGATCATCGGTTCGGGCATTGTTGGCCGTGTGCTTGCAAATGCATTTCTGCAGGAAGGTTATGAAGCAATGTTGGGTAGCCGCAATCCTGCAAAAGCAGAAGTGGTTAAATGGAAGTCTGAAAATATAAAAGGGCTGACAGGAAATTTTGAAGAAACGGCAGAATTTGCTGAGTTGATTGTATTGGCAACTGCCGGAAGTGCTGCTGGTGCTGCTATCAAACTTGCCGGAAAGGATCATTTTAAAAGCAAAATTATCATTGATGCAACCAATCCAATTGATGCAACTCCACCATTAAACGGAGTCTTGAATTTTTTCACCGGCCCGGGTGAATCATTGATGGGAACTTTACAAAATGAATTCCCGGATGCCAGATTTGTAAAAGCATTTAATTCAGTTGGGAATGCAGTCATGTATAAACCGAATTACAACGGACAGGTTCCCACCATGTTCATTTGCGGCAATGATGCAGAAGCTAAAATGACGGTTGCAGGCATATTGTCGGCATTTGGATGGGAAACTGAAGATATGGGCACTGTCACTTCAGCCGGCGCTGTTGAGTCTTTGTGTATTTTGTGGTGCATCCCCGGATTTCTGAGAAACGAATGGACACATGCGTTCAAGCTATTAAAAAAATGAGGTTTTTAATTTGTGAAACCTCTTTTAACCTTTTACAACAGCATATCACCATTAATCAAATGAATATCCCATAATCCTTCTGGGCTAAATAGCTTTGCAAAACTATGTTTAAGCATATTTCAAGATATTGGTGGTGCCAGATAATCGGCTGGTCGGTAAATATTGCAGTCAGTATTTTCCTTGTAATAACTTTTATCAAGCCTGAAAACCACTTTTATGAAAGCCTTTTTTTGAACTCGTTACTGGGATTGGTCATTACCCATATTATGCGGCTTAATATCCGCTACCTGAAAGTACTGGATAAACCGGTTATCAAACAAATCATTGCCTTTATCATCATAACTATTATCTTTTCTGTTTTTTATGGGGTAATGTCAGAATCAATAAACCAGATCATTCATTACAATCCAACAAGGCTTCAGAAATTCAGCAAACCGGAACGTTTGTTCATCAGCAGCTTCAACCTTATGTGGCTGATCCTTTTCTGGAATATGATCTACTACATTTATCATTATATTGAACGCAACCGAAGGCAACAGTTGGATACATTGCGACTGGAAGGAATGGTAAAATCACTTGAATTACAAACAATCAAATCCCATATCAATCCGCATTTTATTTTTAATGCATTGAACAGCATTCGTGCACTGGTTGATGAGAACCCACAGCGTGCAAGAACCGCCATAACTGAATTAAGCAACATACTCCGGAGCAGTATGCAGGCAGAGAAAATGGAAACGGTACCATTACAACAGGAGCTCAATATTGTAAAAGATTACCTCGCACTGGAACATATGCGCTTTGAAGAACGGCTTCGGATAGAGATGGACATTGATGAGGATACACTCAACCAGCCCATTCCTCCCATGATGCTGCAAACATTGGTTGAAAATGCCATTAAACATGGTATCAGCAAACAGATCAACGGCGGAGTGATCCGTATTGTTTCTGATTTCAAAGACAACCGGCATGAACTGGTCGTTCAAAATTCAGGAAAATTAAATGGGTATTTGAGTCAGAATGAAGATGGTTTTGGTATCAGGAGTACGCAGGACAGGCTGAATCTTTTATACCAGGGTAAAGCAAATTTTAATATTCATGAAATTGAAGGCGGCCTGGTTGAATCAAGGATCACAATGCCAATTGCCAATAAATTGTAATTATAGAAAAATTTTAAAATATTCAACATGCACAAAGCACTTATCATAGATGACGAAAGACTTGCCAGGAATGAGTTAAAAAAATTACTGCAGGATTTTCCGGAAGTGGAAGTAATTGGTGAAGCAGCCAATGCAAATGAAGGCATAGAAAAAATTGAGAATCTTTCACCCGATCTTATATTCCTGGACATACAAATGCCCGGTAAAACAGGATTTGATATGTTGCTGGAACTCGAACGGGCACCACATGTAATTTTCACAACGGCTTACGATGAATTCGCTTTAAAAGCTTTTGAAGTGAATGCATTGGATTACCTGATGAAGCCGGTGGAACCAAAGCGCCTGGCTGATGCCCTGCATAAATTACAACAGGCGGAAGAAAAAGAAATGGCTGCAACACTGGCGGGCATAAACCGTGGAATGCTGAGCGAAAACGACCAGGTGTTTGTAAAAGACGGTGAGCGGTGCTGGTTTGTAAAACTATCAGATGTTCGTTTATTCGAAAGCGTTGGTAATTATGCAAAAGTATTTTTTGCCGGTAACAAGCCTTTGATTCTGAAGTCGCTGAATGCCCTCGAAGACAGGCTGGATGAAAAAGTATTCTTCAGGGCCAACCGCAAGCACATCGTAAACCTGCGTATGATTGATAAAGTTGAACCTTATTTCAATGGCGGACTCTTGTTGGACCTTAAAGGCGGTGAAAAAATAGAAGTAAGCCGCAGGCAGGCTGTGAAGTTCAAAGAGATGATGAGCCTGTGATGAGTAGATCCGATGTGGTGTTTTTTATCAAGTAAAATCCGGAATGCAACTGTTCATTTTAGTAACCTTAAATAGCCGAAATTTTAACCGGTACACTGTGAATAGCAGCCGAAATTTCTTTGATCAGAGATGCGTCCTTTTCAATTGCATTCCCAACTACGATTACATCGGCCCCGGCCTTACAATTCAAATAAGCCTTTTCGGCATTTGTAATCCCACCACCTATGATCAGTGGAATATCGATACAGCCTGCTACCTTTTCGATCATAGATTCTGAAATAGCCCTTTTGGCGCCACTGCCGGCATCCATATAAATAAGTTTCATTCCAAGCATTTCACCTGCCATGGCTGTACAGATTGCGATCTCATTTTTATCAGCCGGCAACGGGCTTGCATTGCTGATATAAGAAACGGTTGTTGGTGCACCGCCGTCAATGACCATATAGCCTGTTGGCATGATCTCTAGGCCGCTTTGTTTCACCTGGGGTGCAGATATCACATGCTGACCGATCAACAATTCCGGGTTACGGCCGCTGATCAGAGAAAGATACAAGAGAGCATCAGCATATTTACTTATCTGTGATGGACTGCCGGGAAATAGTATTACAGGAATGTGACAGTTTCTTTTGATCAACTGCACGGCCTCATCCAGGTAATCGGAAACAACCAGGCTTCCCCCAACAAAGAAATAATCAACTTTTGCTTCCATACACAAAGCAATCAGCTGCTCCAGGTTTTGATCGTTCACCTTGTCAGGATCAACGAGCACAGCAAAAGATTTTTTGTTTTGCCGTTTGCGTTCTGTGAGTGAATGATAAATTCCTTTCAACATACTATTCTTCGTTTGATGCAAAAATGTAAAATTTTTCGTTCTTACCGAAATATTAACCTTACTAATGGGTTTATAAGTAACAATTTCTGTGCTTTTATTGATAATTTTGTGTAAATGCCTGATATAATTAC
>JAYSWW010000403.1:0-3050 GCA_043717805.1 Ferruginibacter sp. | reverse complement strand
TTTGCATCGCCTTCCCAAACCATGGTTGACATGACCGCTTCTGAAGCAGTTAATGGATTGTTTGGCACATTGAGGCCATTCAATGTGATCGATTGTGTTACAGGAACGCCAAAATCATATACGCGTGAATAACCATCGTATATGCGTACACTGTTATAATTCAAGCCGGGATTTGCAAAGGCAACCACAATGGCCCAGCCTGCATAATTTCCTCCTGAACCAATTGTACCTGTTGTAGCAGGAATATCTGCAATAGTATATGTACCTGCGCCACCTGCCTGGACAAATAATGTGATATCAACAAAAGCCTGGTAGATCGTTTCTGTAGCCGTAACGGCATAAGTATCCACGTTGGTTTGTGCTGCAATGGCTGCACTGTAAGAAGCGGTTGTGCCTTTACGTAACCATATTGTGCGCAAGGTATCGGGTGAAGTGGCAAGGGCAGCATTGCTGATCCTGCCTCCCCAATACAACCTGGCAAACTGGATTGTATTTGTACCTGCAGGTAATACGAGGTTTGCTGAAGAAGAATTGTAAGTTGACCTGCCAATGGCTTTCAATGCCATATCAAAAAAACAATTGGTGCTGCCTGGATTATTCTGGTGTATCTCTACAGCAATGATATTTACCCCGGGTACAAAAAATGCAGCCGGAACAGAAAAGGTTTCGTTTGTTGAAAGATTGGGGGAGGAGGCCCTGGTGTTGTATAAAATAGTCCCCGATGGCATATTGGCCCTGAATGCTTCTTCACCATTCACATAAACCACCATCCCATCATCGTAACTGCAGGTAAAATAAAAATCACTGTAAAGAGCCGGATCTGAAATTTGTACAGTCTTCAGAAAATATGCGGTCATGTTTCCGCCGGCAATGGTTGTCTGCTGAGAGTAGCCGTAACCGAAACTTGCCGTTCCTGGGGTCCAGGTATCGGGATCATTTAAATTTTGCCATGCAGTTCCCTGGTCCGATCCGTCTGCCTTGTATTTCCATCCTGTAGTTCCATAATTAAAAACCTCCAGGTTTGCAGGCGTTGCATCTATATCGGTGAACTGCATATTCTCAAAATCATTTCCATAATTGCTGTAGCCCAGTCCGCCGGCAGTATTTAAAGGGTTACCTGTTTCATTGATCTTGAAAGTGCTGATCGTATCCGCATCAACAATATTCATACTGGTATTCCCAAAAAGCACGCAACTACCTCTTAAATTTTCAGAATATACCAGTGTATATGGCCTGATATTAAACTGTGCCCTTAATGAAGCATTCAAGGCCAGGTTGAATAATAAAATGATCAAAAAAGACTTTGATGTAGATCTTGCAAGCATGCCTGATATTTAAGGATGTAACCGTAAAAACAATGGTTTTAAGCAGGATGATCAGCAAATATTCAGAGGAAAATGGAAATGGTAAGCAGAAAGCCGGGAAACATGGCTAAAGATATATAAAAAAGCCGAAGTTTAAAACATTCATTGGAACATAAATATTAAACAAAAGCAGTCAACCCATACAGAAATACGGGCAGGTTTACCAGGCACCTCCTCATCCATTGGATGATCAGTACGAATGATTCAGGAAAAAATCAACCCTTTTATTGAAAATTAAATTTGATACTGATAAAAGTTTCATCGTGATGGCCCCTGCAACCCCTTTGAGGTTCAGACAGCTTTAAGACTACTTTGTCTTGACCTGTTGAGGAAACTTTTGGCAGAGCGGCAGTGGCATATTTATAAATATATTTTGCAGTTGAAGCATCTGTTGAAATTTCACTTGTGGTGTAATCGGTAGCCTGGGTTTCAATACTGGCAATATCATCTTCATCACCATATTGGCTAAGGTTTAACTGGTATTCAGTTCCTCTTACCAGGTTTACATCCAGCGCTACATATTTACTGCCATGCTGTTCTTTTTTACAGGAGGGCGTGGTTAAAACAATTGCAAAAGCGAAAAGTATAAATGTATATGTAAATTTCATGATGATATATTTTATTAATAAAAGTAAATCAGGTTAAAGTTAATGAGAATTTGATAATAAATTTTTGATAATTTTTTGGAACCAGGTTGTTATTTCAACAATGAATATGGATCTGTTAATTAGTATATTTTGTATAAAAGAACCTTGTACAGCCGGCAGGATCAAAACAGCATCCCGACACAGTTTGAATGACCTGAACCATTGAAAATGAAGCGAATCCGACAGAATGGAATACATTAAAACTAAATTCAATTATCAGCTATTTCAAAAATCTATAAGTCCATTTTATTAAAAAACTATTTCTTGGATTGCCGGAAAAGGCATTGTTGAAGAGGCTTTTAAACAAGGCTGAATCAAGGTCATTGTAGGCATCGGGGGTATTTCCTTCGGCCCAAACTAAATACAATTCTGATCCGGGCCTGTATTCCCATCTTACTATTAAATTGGAACGGAATTGTACAAAATTGAAATCGGGTTTACCGAAACTATAATCAGTTGTGCCATCCATATTTTCATCAACTGAATAAGTACCATTGTTATAACTGAGCTGGCCGGATGTAAACTGAGTAAAACGATCATCGGATCTTTTAGCAAGCGCATTCGCAACATATGCAAAGTTTGAATAAGTTGGCCTGGTGAGAAATGGCTGTCCGTAATACTGCACAGTGAGGTCGGGTGTAATGTTATAGCTTATTCTACCGGTAAAGCGTAATGTTTGTTGTTTTACCCTTGCAACGATGGTCCGGGTTGCATTGTTATAAGATATGTTTTGAACAAACTGGTCCTGCCTGCGCCAGTAATAATCATAATTGGCGCTCAGGTTGATACTGAGTGCATTGATGGGTACAACGTAAACGGATAGACCCACACTTTTAACATCCATTGTATTATTCGACCCCCAAAACCTGAAAGTATTCAGGCTTGCGGCAATTTTCTTCCTGTAATCAGTACCCAAATAATAACTCCAGCCAATACCTTCGGGGCGACGTAAAGAACCTGCACCACGCAATGAAGTATTGGATATATCAAAGGGATTCCAGGTAACGCCCGTTCCCATTTGCCAGTTATTTTTAAAATT
>JAYSWW010000402.1:0-7841 GCA_043717805.1 Ferruginibacter sp. | reverse complement strand
TTCATCTTCAATGAATGGATTTATCTTCAATCCTGAAAAAAGATTTGCAGAGAAATAATTAAACCCGCCAGAGCTATTGATATGCTGACTGAATTTACACGATTGTATCAATGGCAGATAATCGATGTCTGTATTTTCGAAAGAAAAACTATCAACTTTCAGGTCATTTTCATTTGAAGTAAAATAATTCTGTATAAACTTATCTTTGTTTTCTTTTAGTTGCGGAATCCTTTCCAATCTGCTGTAATCAAAAGCATAAACTTTTGCATATCCTGTCATCTCTCCTTTGCCATCAATGGCAGCTTCAATATCGGTCATCGTTTCAAAAGAATGTTCCGTATCAGACAAGCTTTTCCAGCCCCATTCGTATGTATCATATTTTTCAATAACAAGTCCTTCCATATTCAATACTTCCAAAGGTATGAGTTGGGGAGGCGTATATTTATCAGTTGCATCCAGTATATAGTTTTTATCTCCTATGTTCACATATGCCATTACTTTATCGAATGCATCAATATCTGCAATCATAGTATTCACCTTGCCATTTTTTCTTAAACTCAGTAAGATGGGATATGCCTTCAGGTCAGCATCTTTGAGGAGATTTACAAGTATCAGGTTAATTTCACCGGTAGTGCCTTTTTTATCTCTCCATGCCGGTTTTACACCTTCCTCTGCCCAAATTCCATAAATATTGTTCCATTCCATGTTCTTTTTTACATAATCATGGATGATGATCATTTTTTTATATGGATCTGAAATGTTTTCCAGCTTTACATCCAGGTCGTGGGTGCGAGGGATATTTTTTTTAAGCTGTATACCAAAATCATCGTGTTCCATCAACTTCTTGACAATCTTTGGCCAGGTTTGCAAAAGGCTTTGATCATATAATCCCGGAAGATTCAAAGAGTAAAGGAATGGTACAACCTGTTGCAGGTAATCATATTTGCTCGACATGAACGGCTCTGATTTCAAAGCAGGCACTTCTGTCATGCTAAATGTTTTTATATTTCGGTTTATTTCATTTGTTTCATCACGTTTAACCATTAATCCTCCTTGGGGCTGGGCCGAAATAACCAGCTCGGATGGAAAATTAAGAATGTATCGGCTATACTTTACTGGTATTGAATTCTGAAAATACCAGTTTGACAATGCATACAGAAATTCAGCTTCATCTTTGTATTTATACTCAATGATACTACCTGCCTTAACATTTGGAAAAGCAAAGACCACTTCGGAATAACGCTTATTCTTCTTTTTAGTATAGATCATTTGCTTCTCTACTTTGCTGATCACAATATTTCCTGATTCATCCAGGTTGATTGTTTGAGCTGAAAGGTTCCGAATGTCTTCCATATTCTTATCAGAAATGTATGGGATATGAATATTTGCATAATCAAATCCCTTACTGTTAAATATTTTAATTCTTACATGAACTTCCCTTTGAGAACTCAACCACTTTGTTGATGAATTCATGTCAAGAAAACAATATACTTCAGCTACATCGAACATGACCATCGCATCCGCCGACTGATCAAATGAACATTCTTTCATCTCAAGGTCTGCTTTATCAATCTTACCAAAGGAGGGAATATCTTTCTGTGCAAAAAGAGTGGAACAAAATATAGTGCACAGTATAGCTGCAGTTAATTGTTTCATAAAGCAGTATTGGTTGATCTAAAAGTATAAAATATATTAATAAACGTAACTTTATTTTTTAATTATAAGAAATGAGATTAATATGTCAAATACTGCTGTTGTTTTTATTCCAGTTAACCAATGCCCAGCCTGCAGAAAAAATTCCAACCAATAAAGATGACAACAGCCTGCTTTGGGAAATAAGTGGTCAACATTTACCAAAACCATCTTACCTGTTTGGAACATTTCACATCATGTGCAAAGAAGACATTCAATTTAGTAATACATTGAATGCAGCCATTAAAAATTCCGATGAAGTTTATTTTGAAATGGACCTCGACGACCCTTCCAATTTACTCGGTGCTTTGCGATACATGAATATGAAGGATGGAAAAGTATTGAAAGATCTTTATACAGAAACTGAATATGCAAGGCTTAAAACTTTTTTTGAAGACAGCCTGGGTATGTCACTGAATATGTTTCAGCATATGAAGCCCAATTTTTTAGAGGCATTGTTTTACCCGCATATGTTGCCCTGTAAAACAATGGGCGGGGTAGAAGAAGAACTTTTAAAAATTGCCAAAAAGCAAAAAAAAGAGATCAGGGGTTTTGAAACAATGGAATTCCAGTCTTCCGTTTTTGACAGCATTCCCTATAAAAGCCAGGCAACAGAACTTTTAAATACCATTGACAGCATGGAAATGTATAAAAAGTATTTTGATACCATGCTAACCGTTTACAAAACCCAACAATTAACTTCCATAGAAAGTATGTTCACTAAAAGTGAATTTGGAATGGATGAGAACCGTGATATATTGCTTGATAACAGGAATATAAATTGGGTGAATCAACTCAATGATATCTTGCCGGGAAAAAACGTATTTATTGCAGTTGGTGCAGGTCACCTGGTAGGGGAAAAAGGTTTGCTCAGTTTGTTGAGAAAAGCGGGTTATACTTTGCGGCCGTTGCTGAATAAAAATTAAAACGTCATTGCGAGGAACGAAGCAATCTATCCAAACTGGTGCACAGATTACTTTACATCAAACATCAAACTACTTGATCACCACATCTTTGATCACGTTATCTCCCAACGCTTCATTGATCCTTTCAATAATTTTTTCTTTCTGGTAAAGCAATTCGTTCTTCAAGGGTGCTACAGTAGATGTTATAAATAAAGTTGTTCCGATCACCTGTATCTTATCCGTATATTTTGCAATGGTTTTGCCCATGATCTCTTCCCATAAAGCTTCTATACGCACAGCCTGTATGCCGGTCTTAAGCCTGCTGTGTTTCAGGAACTGGTTCATTGCATCCTGTAAGGAAAGTTCTGACATATAACAAAGGTAATAATTTTAGAAGGCAGTTAAGTAGGAATAATATCGAACAAGGAACAAGGAATGTCGAATGTTGAAGTGAGTAACTCCGATCATAATTCGAAATTCCTTGTTCCTTGTTCATAATTCGAATGTTCCTTGTTTATTATTCAAAGCTCTACAATCTGAAATTCCACATCCAGTGAATCAAATGCTTCTTCCAGCCTTTCCCGGTGTGTATCGGTAATAAATACCTGTCCGTTGTTCTCTTTGCAAACCCATTGTAACAATTGCTGCATCCGGCGGTTGTCTAATTTTTCAAAAACATCATCCAGCAGCAGGAGGGGAGCAAACCCCTTGTTTTTTTTCAGAATTTCAAATTCTGCCAGTTTTAAAGCAAACAACAAACTTTTGCGCTGGCCCTGGGAAGCAATGTTTTTAAACACCTGTTCATTCAATTCAAAACTGATGTCATCCTTGTGTATGCCGGCATTGCTCCGCTGCATCAACAGGTCTTTGTGCCGGATCTGTTTCAATAGATCAGCAAAAGGATTTTCATTCAGTTGACAGATATATTGTAAAGAAACCGTTTCAGCATTGTCAGCAATAAGATGGTAGAATTTTTGAACCATCGGGATCAGTTGATGTAAAAATTCTTTTCTTTTTTTATGAATGATTTTTCCGGGATGCAATAATTGTTCATCCAGGATATCAAGCACTGCCAAAGAACCTGTACGGTCATCCTCCATTTTTTTTAAGAGGCTGTTGCGCTGTACCAATATTTTGTTATACGTAATAAGCTGTTGCAGGTAACCGGCATCAACCTGGCTTAAAACAGTATCGATGTACTTCCTGCGGAATTCACTTTTGCCGGTGATAAGTTCAATATCGTCGGGCGCTATCATTACCGCCGGTAACAGGCCGATGTGCTTTGAGAATTTTTCATAGGGAATGTCGTTCAGCGATAGTTCTTTTTTATTGCTTCCCCGGTTGATGCAGATTACTTTTTGTGCAATGCCCTGTTTGGTAAAATTCGCTTCAATGCGGAACCCGTCCATATTAAAATTGATCACAAGGGAATCGGTACCGGAAAAATAACTTTTTGTAAAGCAGCAATAATAGATCGCATCCAACAGGTTTGTTTTTCCCTTTCCATTCAGGCCACAGATACCAACCACATTCTGGGTAAACTCAAATGAATTGAGTTCATAATTCTTAAAATGAGTAATGATTATCTTGTTGAGCGTGAGCATGCGGGCTGCAAGATACATATAGCCACTGATTCAGTGATTATTTTCAATCACTGTACTAAAATCAGTGAATTTGCTGAAAATGATGATCAAAGGTATAGCCGCACAAGTGAGCCTGCCTGAAGGTAGGCAGGTAACACAAATATGTTGCCCATTGCCCTATTGCCCGCTTAATCAACTGCTTTTCCCCATTTATATCCCTATGAAACATTTTCCGATTTCTCCCTTATCTTTGCCGCCTAAAATTTACAAACTTGGCTACAAAGTTTTCAAAAGAAACTTATTTGTATTGGTACGAATTGATGCTGCTTTTACGCCGTTTTGAAGAAAAAACGGGCCAGTTATATGGCATGCAAAAGATCAGGGGATTTTGTCATTTATACATAGGGCAGGAAGCCGTTGCAGCTGGTTGTATGACTGCTACCAATACCGACGATAAATTCATAACAGCCTATCGTGATCATGCCCTGGCGATTGCCAAGGGGGTATCAGCAAAAAGTTGTATGGCCGAATTGTACGGTAAAGCTACCGGCTGCAGCAAAGGAAAAGGTGGAAGTATGCACTTTTTTGGGGTAAAGGAAAATTTCTTTGGCGGGCATGGAATTGTGGGCGCTCAGATCGGCACGGGTGCCGGACTTGCGTTTGCAGAAAGATACCGGGGTACCAAAAATGTAGTGCTTTGCTTCTTTGGAGATGGCGCTGCCAGGCAGGGGATGCTGCATGAAACCTTTAATATGGCCATGCTTTGGGACCTTCCCGTGGTTTTTATCTGCGAAAACAACCATTATGCGATGGGTACTTCTGTTGCACGCACCAGTAAAACCCTGGATATTTATAAACTGGCTGATGCATATGAAATGCCTGCCGACAGTGTTGATGGCATGAGCCCGGAAGATGTGCACAATGCCGTACTGAGGGCTGTTAACAGGGCGAGAGAGAAAAGCGGACCTACTTTACTGGAAATTAAAACTTATCGTTATAAAGGTCACAGTATGAGCGACCCGCAAAAATACAGGACCAAGGAAGAACTGGAAGAATACAAAGAAAGGGACCCCATAGAAACGGTATTAAAAGTTTTAAAAACAGAATACAAACTAGGAGATGCGGAAATAGAAGTCATACATGAAAGGGTGAAAAATGAAGTGGAAGAATCAGTGAAATTTGCTGAAGAAAGCCCCTGGCCGGATGACGATGAATTGCTGAAGGATGTTTATGCAGACGAAGCGTATCCGTTCATCGTAGATTAGAAATTGATTTTTACAAACATATTTTTTGTACAACAAATTTTCACAATTAAAAAAAACCTGGTTTCCATTCAGGAACGAAGGTGAGCATTCAAAATGGCAGACAAGAATACAACAACCACAACAGAATTACCGGAAGTAGTAACAAGAGCAAAGGGTTTTTGGGATAAATTCAGTAAACCGATCACTTATGTGGGTTCAGCGATCATTGTACTCATTGGCGGTTGGTATGCATACCAGAATTTCATCGTATTGCCCAAAGAAAAGAAAGCCAGCGAACTGATCTTTCCTGCAGAATCATTGTTTGATAAAATGGCTGGAGCCAGTTTTAATAAAGACTCTGTAAACCTGGTATTGAATGGTGGTAATAACAATGGAACCAACATCACCGGGTTATTGAAAGTGATCAGCCAATACGGTGGAACCCCATCCGGTAACCGTGCTAAATATATAGCCGGTGCTTCTTACCTGCACATCAGGGAATTTGACAAAGCCATTAAATACCTGAAAGATTTTGATGGCAATGGAGCAGACCAGATACAAAGCAAGGCTTATATTTTGCTGGGCCATGCGTATGCAGAAAAAAAGAATACAGATGAGGCATTGAGTTATTTTAAAAAAGCTGCAAGTGTAAATGAGAAAGATGAATCGATCACTCCTTATGCATTGTTGATGGCTGCTTCTTATGCTCAAACTACCGGTAAAAATAAAGACGCTGTTGAGTTGTACAAGGAATTAAAGGATAAATTTCCAACCTATGCTGCTGTTTCATCCGGCGATGTAGAAAAACAACTGGCAAGTTTAGGCGTAACTGAATAATTATTTAAAGGGGATTAAGTTTCAAAAATTATGGCACTGAGTTCATCTGAGATTATTGATACAACAGGCATCCGTTTAGCAAAGGATGCCTGTATTATTATTGTACGCACCGAATGGAATGCGCCGGTTGTAGATTTACTGGAAGCAGGTTGCGTAGAAGTCTTAAAGAAACACCAGGTTCATTATAAGATCGTAACGGTACCCGGCGCTTTTGAGATCATATTTGGCATAAAGAACTACTGGGACAATCATAAATATAAGGACGACAAACCCCATGCTTTTATAGCATTGGGTTGTGTATTGAAAGGTGACACACCGCATTTTGAATATGTTTGCCATGCTGCTACAGAAGGCGTTCTTAAATTAAACATATTATTACCGGTTCCTACGATCTTTGGCGTATTGACAGTAAATAACCAGGAACAGGCTGATGAACGGACCGGGGGAAAGCACGGAAACAAAGGCGCTGAATCTGCAGCCACCGCACTGAAAATGATCGCATTGTCGGAAACGTTTAAGCGATGAGTTGAAATAATAAATCGAATTATGAAATAAGTACTGTAAATTAATTCGTGTAATTCGTGCCTCAAACTCGTGTAAAAAAATAAAGTAAATTTTAAATCAACGCATGAAGGTTCAACTATTCATTCCCTGTTTTATTGATCAGTTGTATCCGCAGACTGCATTCAACATGATAAAAGTGTTGGAAAAAGCAGGTTGTGAAGTGGGATATAATACCAATCAGACCTGTTGCGGCCAACCGGGCTTTAATGCGGGTTTTGTGGATGAAGCAAGGGTTGTTGCCACTAAATTCATCAGTGATTTTGATACGGTTGATTACATCGTTGCTCCCAGTGCCAGTTGTGTTGGATTTGTAAGAAATTATTATCCTAAACTTTTTGACAATGGTGCTTCTCATAACAAGGTAAAAGATCTTGGTAAAAGAGTGTTTGAGTTCAGTGAATTCTTAACTGAGGTCATTAAGAAAGATCAGTTTGGAGCGTCTTTGCATGCAAAAGCTACTTATCATGACAGTTGTGCTGCATTGCGTGAATGTAAAATAAAATCCGGGCCAAGGAATTTATTGAGCAAAGTAAAAGGCCTGGAATTGATAGAAATGAACGACAACGAAACCTGCTGTGGCTTTGGAGGAACTTTTGCAGTTAAATTTGAGGCCATCTCCATTGGTATGGCCGACCAGAAGGTACAAAATGCACTTGCTACCGGTGCCGAGTACATCATTTCTACAGACCTCAGCTGCCTGATGCAGTTAGACGGTTATATCAAAACAAAGAATTTTCCATTGAAGACCATGCATCTTGCAGATGTACTGGCAGGCGGGTGGGATTGATCTGTATGTACAAAAAAAAGACAGGGATATGAATCCCCGTCCTTCATTTCAAATCTAAACAACCAAAATTTACCAGGGCGCTGCTTCATAGGGAAATGAAGCAAGAAATGACTTGTCATTTGCACTTACATTGTCATTGGTCAACTGCGGATTGCTTGCGCCTTTTGGACCTCCGAATATCAATAGCAATTCAACATTTATAACATCATCTGATAATGTTCTTCCTGAT
>JAYSWW010000401.1:0-7868 GCA_043717805.1 Ferruginibacter sp. | reverse complement strand
CTTTCTTTAGGAAATGCTTCCGGTGGCGGACTACGATTAAACCAGGGGGCAAGTACTACTACAACGCTAAGCATTACAGATATAAACACTCGAATGTTCATCATAGGGGCGGGTGTAGTTACACCCGCTTCAACAGGCAAGATCAATGCAAGCGGTGGAAATCTTACCATTGCCAAAACAGCCGGCACTTCCAATGCAGGCATACTGCGTTTTGTAAGCGGATCTTTTTTAAACAATTTCACGATAAATTGTGGCGCCTCATTTACACGAGATTCGATAATAATTGCAGACAGTATAATTGCAAGAGGGCTTAGTTTAATGAAAGGAAAAATAATTTTAAATCCCGGGGCTTTACTGGATGTATCACCTGATGGTATTATTACAATAGCAGATATCTTAGGAGGATCTCCATCTGCATTTGTAGATGGGAAATTAAGAAGGGGTGGATTTCTTTCTGCTCCTGATGCTATTTTCCCTGTTGGCAAAGGAAATAAATATGCACCAATTAATTTGGAGAATGGGCTTTCGCCAGGTGGGTTTACAGTTGAATATTTTTTTAATGGATATGGGAATTATACGATTGATCCTGCAACCCTAAGTACCTATCCCAGCTACGAAATCTCTAAAAAGGAATATTGGATAATTGAGAACCCAATAAGTTTCCCGCTCGATATTACATTCCATTATACTGATGCACTCAGCGGAGTCATTGATCCTACCCAGGTTAAAATTGCACATTTTGATGGCACCGACTGGAATGACCTGGGAGGTACAGCTGGTTTAACAAATACAACCACAAATGGCAATGTGACCGTTACAAATGTTACAACTTTCAGTCCCTTTACTTTTTCTGCAAGAGTAGCGGGTGTTATACCCGTTAAACTCAGTTCATTTAATGTACAAAAGTTAAACAATGCTGTAAAGCTTAACTGGACAACCACACAGGAAATAAACAGCAAGGAGTTTATTGTTGAAAGATCAGCAAATGGAACAACATGGACAATGCTTGTTGCCATACCTGCTGCAGGAAACAGCAATACAAAATTGAATTATACAACAACAGATCATACACCTTCAAAAGGAATTAATTTTTATCGGATCAAACAGGTTGACCTGGATGCAAAGTTTGATTACTCGTCTACAAAAAGTATTTTGTTCAATTCCTCGAATGAAGTATTGATAACACCAAATCCTGCTACAAATTTTGTAAATATTTATTTGGATAAAAATAATAACAGAACTGTAAACATTCAGTTATTAGATGCTTCAGGAAAAATTATTCGTAGCATAAACACTGATCAACCTAATTTACAAATCAACACAACAGGTTTAGAAAGAGGTTTGTATTTTGTAAAAATTGTTGATGAAGAAAAGATATCGGTAAGTAAAGTTTTATTGCAATAATATGTAAGGGAACATTGGCAAAGTTTAAAACTTTGCCAATGTTCCCTTATTCCACGATCTTGATATCATCCGGGTGTACCGGAGGCATATTCTTAAATCTTAAAATGATATTGCCAGTTGTAATAACATCTTTCTGGCAATAAACAGCAATTCTTTTTAAATTCATTGCTCTTTCATCTTCATTGCCCGACCAATACAATTCACCTACCATACTGCCATCAATATCATCTTTAGGAGATGGAATACCCATAGCAGCAGCCAGCAATTTTAAAGAAGTGTAATTTTTATAATCACCGAAACGCCAGTACTGGAAAGTGTCAATAATATTCGTTTCCCAGGGTTTCATATTTTGAAAATCCAGGTAGGCAGGTATCTTTATCTGGTTAATGAGCAGCCGCCGGCAAATAAAAGGAATATCAAACTCTTTGATATTATGTCCGGCAAAACACCATTTGCTGTTAAGGCCTTCTATTTTATTAATGGTGGCCAAAAAGTCTTCCAATACTTTTTTTTCATCATGCCCATAAAAAGATTTCACCCGCATATGTAAAGTGGTTTCTTTATTAAAATAGGCAATACTGATACAGATTATTTTTGCAAACTCGGCCATAACACCGGCACGCATTGGATAAAACTCTTCAGCAGATATACCATCGGGTAAACCCCTGTCAACTTTTTCCTTCCACAGATTTTTCCATTCTCCGGGCATCACTTCATAAGACGCGTTCTCGGATGCAGTTTCAATATCAATGATGATCAGGTTTTCGGGATGAATATGTTGCATATGATAAAATTAGGCTTGTAAAATACACATTGAAATGCTAAATAAAAATTAGTGTAGCTGAAATAATTTCAGTTTTAATTTTTGCTAAAAATATTTTATATGTTATTGCTTCTCTGAATACATTGGTAATGGAGAAAAAGATCAAAAGAAAGCTAGAGTGTTATCGCAAGCAATCAATCTCTTCATCAAAGATTGTTATTTCAAAAAAAAGTCCCGCTTACAGCGAGACTTAACTTCTATTATATAAAAAATCAAAAAGTCACTCCAATAAAAACCTGTATGGACTGGCTTTTCCAGGTTTGCTTGTCATCGATCGCATTGATATTTGTAAGGCCCAGTTTATACCTTGCTCCCAGGTTTATCATTGGAAGCTGGATCCACAAGCCACCGATCGCACTCCATTCAGAATTTTTGTACAGGCTTCCATTGTTTTTCAAACTGTCAACAGTTTGTTTCAACAATCCACCGTAAGATGGGCCCAGTTGCAGTTTAACCCGCTTACTTGATCCCAGGTTCAGGTTTAATAAAACAGGAATTTCCAGGTAATTCATGGTTGCTTTCTTCTGGCTGCCATCCCTGAATATATCATCATAAATATCAGTTCCGTCACTGGTGAATTCAGATTGTGTTTGTACAAAGTTTACTTCAGGTTGCAACCCCAACCGGTTACTGAAATTGAATTGCACAAATGCTCCCGCCTGGAAATTATAATTAAATCCCTGTTTGTACGATCTTCCTGTGATCTTATTCATATTTACACCAGCCTTCGCCCCAAATCTGAAAAAATTTTCATGATCCATATCAAACCGCTTGCTTTGGGAATAAACCGTGGAAGTTAACAACACAAAAAACAGTACAATATATTTAGGCATAGGAATAGCTTTGTTTAAAAATAAGTATTTAAGCTAAGATTATGCCATAAGTCGCCGGGCCACTTAAGCAGGCTGATGACTTTACGATAATTGTTAAATTTTACTTCCAATGGCCGGGTATCCAAACCCATCCTCCTCTTTTGTGCTTCCATTTTCCTTCAACCCAATGTGTGCGGCGTGAAGGAGGTGTTGCCCAATAGCCATCATTGTAAATATACTGACCTCCTCTCCAAACATATTCGCCTGTAACCCATACATGCCTGGGGCCTGGACTTGCAGGACGCACTCTTTCTACAGGAGCACCCGGCCTTACTTTAATTACAAATTGAGCTGAAGAAGTAAAAGAAACAGCCAGGCCTAAGATCATTACTGCTGTAAATTTTGAAAGAAATTTTTTCATAGTCTTCAATTTTTTATTGCATTTTGACGAAATAATATTTTATTGGTTTAATGTTCACAGCAACCTTTTTATAATGATTCACAGATATAAAAAACAACGCGGGATAAATAATTAGTATATCTCTGGTAATTCATAAAACAAATTATTGTTGCCGTATTACATATAACTTTTATCCAACATTACCTTAAAACATAATTTATAGCTTCTTCAACTTCCAACTACCCTTTTTAAATAATATGTAAGCTGCTAAAGCGATCGCTGTTTCAGCTACAGGAATGGCAATAAAAACACCAACCGGACCCCATTGAAATGTTTTTGATAAGATCCATGCCAATGGTATCTGGAAAAACCAGAAACCAAACAGGTTTATGATGGTTGGTGTTCGGGTATCACCTGCTCCGTTAAATGCATTGGCCATTACCATTCCAATCCCATAAAAAATATAACCCCCGCTGATAATTCTCAATGCATCAACTGCATATTGGGTTACTATAACATCTTTTGTAAAAAATGAAATTATGTAATCAGCAAATAACAGGAAGATCAAAGAAACCATTCCCATAAAAACAGCATTGTATTTTGCCGTTTTTATCACAGACAATTCCGCCCTTTCGGGATGGCCTGCTCCTAAGTTCTGGCCAACCAGCGTAGCAGCCGCATTGCTCATACCCCATGCAGGCAGGATAAAAAACATTACAATACGGATAGCGATCTGGTAACCCGCAGATGCAGCACTGTGACCTGTTTGAACAACCAGGCTTGCAAGTACTATCCAGCTCCCTGAGCCAATTAAAAATTGCAATGTAGCTGGCCAGGAAATATCAACAATTGTTCGAATGATTGCCCAATCGGGCTTTAAAAGTTTTACTGTAAATTTAACCAGCCGCTTTCCATTGAATAAGTGATACAACTGGTAACATACACCGATGCCTCTTCCGATCGTTGTAGCCATAGCAGCACCTGTTAAACCAAATGCAGGAATGGGCCCAAACCCACGTATAAGTATAGGGCATAAAATGATATTGCAAATGTTCGCAAGCCATAAGCTTTTCATAGCCATCATGGCATCACCTGCGCCACGAAAAATTCCGTTGATCAAAAACAACAGCATGATCACCAAACTGCCTCCCATAATGATCCGGGTGTAATTTATTCCGGTATCAATTGACATTTGTTCGGCACCCATTAACCTTAAAATATCTGCTGCATAAATAAATCCTATGATGCTTACCGAAATGGTAATAACCAGTGAAACAAGTATTGACTGCATACCGGCTTTTGTAGCAGCCTCCGGATTTTTTTCGCCTATTCTCCTTGCCACCATGGCAGTAGCAGCCATACTGATTCCAATTGCCAGGGAATATACAATGGTAATTACTGATTCTGTAAGCCCAACAGTAGAAACCGCATGTTTGCCAAGGTGACTTACAAAATAAATATCAACTACAGCAAAAACACTTTCCATACTCATCTCCAGCATCATAGGAATTGCCAGTAAAATAACAGCTTTTCGAATGCTGCCTTGTGTATAATCCAGCAATTCCCCATTCAGCGATTGCCGTATGAGTGAAAGTATATTTAGAATATGTATAGAAGAAGTTTTATTTGATGTCATAATATTATACAGTGAAAAATACAAAAAATTAAATACAGGTAACGCATAAATTATTAAAACTAATTATTCCATTGAAAATGAATTCTAAGAATAAGAAATGGACAGGATATCTCATATTCGAGCATTGTCAATGCAAATAAAGTTCATAAAACAATTTCTTATCAGAAATATATCACTAACTTAAATGTCTTATTCTTTACAAATACAATTAAAATCAATCATCAGGATATCCATATCAGGCCAATCAATAAAAATGATGCTGACTCCTTTTTTGAACTGATAAATAAGAACAGGCAGCGGCTTACCCGGTATTTTCCAAAAACCCTGAAACAGATAATAAGCCTGGATTCCACTAAACTATTTATCAATCGTAAAATAAGTGAAGCAGGCAATAAAACAGGCTTTTGGTTCCTGGTTATCCTACAAAAAGAAAACAGGTTAATTGGTTCATTGGTAATTAAAGACATCGACTTCACTGTTCCGAAATGTGAACTTGCTTATTTTATTGATGAAGCTTTTGAAGGTAAAGGCATTGCAACCGATGCAACCCATTGGCTGGTGAATTTTTGTTTTGAAGAACTGGATATGGAAAAAATAATCTTGAGAATAAATCCAGCAAATGAAGGAAGCAAACAGGTTGCATTGAAAAACGGGTTCAGCAGGGAAGGATATATGAAAAATGAATACAGGAATGGATACGGGGAATTAACTGATGTAGAACATTATGGGCTTACAAGGAATAGGAATATTTAAGGTTTAAAAAACATTGAATCGTTCAATTCCCCGATCGAATTGATCATATTTATAAATGAAGATCTATAAAATAAAAAAAAATCCAGGCTGACTAATATGGATACTTCATAAAGATATTTTCACTCAGAACTGTTTATAATATTTTAAAACTCTCCGCTTGCCCCACCTCCACCAAAATTCCCGCCTTCAAATTTTGTTCCACTTGTTTCTGTTCCGGGAGCAAATGTTTCTGCAATAATGATTGATTCAATGTTTAATTTATTCAGGAGATGCTTTTGTGTGATATCCCTGTAAGTAAACCCGAATTTCGGTTCATGCAGAAATTTCATCAGGCTATAACCTGAGACAAGCATGAGTATTCCGCCAACCGTCATCAATGTTTCAAGAGGAAGTATGCTGTGGTAATACCTGATCGTGAAAACCATGGCAACGATCAGTAACAAACCAACCCTTAACAAAATGGCATCCTTTTTCTGCAACCCCCTGGCGATATAGATCAACGGTGTAATGATTGTAAATACCCAGAACAGCCATCCAAAAGGGATCGAATCTGCTTGCTTTAAGCCAAGTTGAAACATACTGTTACTAAGCTCCCTTACTGCATAATAATTTCCTGAAACATAAAATCCAACAAGCGATGATATCCGGATCATTTTCAAACAACCTGAATAATGAAGCACATATTTTTGAGCCTGAAGTTTTTTAATTGCAAAATAAACAATCGCAGATGTAGCCATTAAGACAAAAGGAACAATGACTTTTACAAAACTACCTGCTTCTAAAAAAGAATAGAATAAAATACCTGAGATTGAAAAAAACATCAATCCGGCCATCAACCTGTCTGTATATCTCAAACCTGCACAAAGTGAGATCATAAATGTTATGATACAAATTGCAAGTTCATTTATGTGGTAAGGCATGATTAAACCTGCCAGCAGAGCTATGGATGAGCCCCATAACAATCCATCGTCTACGCCAGACCGGTAATGCATTTTCCTTTTTATCATAAATTCCTGTGCCATGTAACCAACAACAGCCAGGAATATAGCCGCAGCTCCATATACACGTTCCATATCATTTATAAACAGCAACAGAAGTAAACCATAAGTAAAGATCATGACAATGATCGTTAGAATAAACAATCCGATCCTGATAAAAATATCAGGGGTATAAAAGCCAACCCTGTATTTTGCAATGATGGTTTCCTTTTCCTCTTTTGTTATAACATGCTCATCAAATGCATCCTCAATTTCACTTTGGATGATTAAATTACCCAGCCATACTGTGTTATATGCGATCATGGGCTTTCATTTTCTTATTAATTCTGATCAGAAACAAAACCAATGTAATGGCGGAAGCAATAAAATAAAATATAACCATATATGCAGACCCGATCCCGGTATTTCCCATTGAATCCACTAACCTGATAAATATATAACTGGCAGCAATATATGTATACAAAGTTGTAATAAGTAGCAAGTAAAATGATTTCATTGCCATGGCTTTTATATAAAAATAACAGGCGATACCAATCAATAACAGGAACCAAACCAGGTAAATATTTTCATAATAAAAAATGGCAGCCAGGCAGGAAATGAATAAAATATGCATCCCGAAATTGGTATACGTGAATCCAAAATGCCGCTTAAAGTTCTTCTTATTTGTTAACAATGCTGCTGAAATAAGCAAAGCGCCCAATATCAATCCTGTAAGTATTATGGATTCACTGTTAAAATCATTCGCCTTTAATACTTCCAAAGGAGTAACTGTAATGCCCATCCATGCTGCAAGGTTCGTTATTCCCATGCTTAATATTCCAAGGTGGTCAAAATAATAGGCTGAAAAAAACAAAACAACCATTGGTATAAAACCGGCCAGCCCGTAACGGTTGCCAAATACATTATATTGAAATTGGAGATACCCGATAAAAATGATAAAACTGAGGCAACCCAACAACAAGAGATAATCAAAAACCAGGTTCTTTGATGTTTGCTTTTCAACAGAAAATGGCATTTTATTTTTGAAACAATAATAAAAACT